>JBDTJV010000489.1:0-12180 GCA_039935675.1 Ginsengibacter sp.
CGTATTGCAATTTTCATTCTTTAAAATTAAATATTTTCAGGAGAGCTGGACTTCATCCTCTACTAATTTTTTTGTTTCTAATTCCTCATTTGCACTGGAGGTCTTTACTTTAAAGAATTTTTTCTGAAACAAAAGGATAGCAATTATTCCGGTAGAAATCGATGCATCTGCTAAATTAAAAATTGGACTGAAAAAATCAAAATATTGTCCACCCCAGAATGGTACCCATCCGGGGAGCATTGTGTGGATAATGGGGAAATAAAGCATGTCGACTACATTGCCATGCAAAAAACCGGCATATCCATGTGCGGGGAAAATATGAGCTACATTATTATACAACATGCTGCTGGGTTCGAAAATCATTCCATAAAACATACTGTCAATCAGGTTTCCCAAGGCGCCCGCAAAGATCAAAGCCACACAAACGACAAATGCCCGGTTGTATTTCTGCTCAATAATTTTTTTAATATAATACACGCCAAAAATAACTGCTGCCAACCGGAACAATGTTAGTCCCATTTTACCAATTTCGCCTCCAAACTTCCATCCGTAAGCCATACCTTCATTTTCTATAAAATATAATTGAAACCAATGGCCAAAAATTAAATGAGATTCACCGGCATAATAATGAGTTTTTATATAAATTTTCAGTGCCTGGTCAGCTATTACAATAAGGCAGATTAATAAGAAAGCACTACTTTTTTTCACTTAAAAAATTTAGTCGGCAAAGATAATAAAATTGAACTAGGCGCAGGTTTTGGACCCTTAATTATTATCTAACGGAATGCTATTATTTTCCGGAAGATCAGTAATTTCTGTTTTGAAAAATCGCCTTCGGAATAACAAGATGCCAATCACTCCAAGAGAAACAGAAGCATCCGCAATATTAAAAATGTAATTAAAAAAAGAAAAAGGTTTTCCTCCTGCAAAAGGGATCCAGCCGGGTAATGCATTAGTACGAAACAGGGGCAGGTAAAGCATGTCTACCACATTTCCGTGCAAAAATGAAGCGTAGCCATGACCTGTAAAAATGTGTGCAATGTCATTGGTTTCAAAACTGTTTTTATCGAAAATTAAACCATAAAAAAGGCTATCCAATAAATTTCCCAATGCACCTGCAAAAACCAGCGCCACACAAATGATGTATCCTGGATGAATTTTTTTCTCAATAATTTTTTTCAAATAAAATACCCCAAGGATAACGGCGCCTAAACGAAAAAGCGTAAGCATTATCTTGCCGAATTGGCCGCCAAATTTCCACCCGTAAGCCATTCCTTCGTTTTCAATAAAATACAATTGAAACCAGTTGCGAACTATTGGCCGGGATTCGCCTGGTTGGAAATGAGTTTTAATATAAATTTTTAGTGCCTGGTCGGCAATTAAAATCAGGCTGATAAGGATAATAATATTTCTTTTTTTCATTTTTATATACAGGTTGCCGACGCATGGTCAGCAAACACAAATTTCCACTAATTAAATTAAAGAATGATAGTAAACGAAGTTTTATGATGGTTTTCTATTTTTTGTTTAACCAAGAATATTGAATAACGGGTTCATTTTATTCTTCAAAATAGATTCTTTTCACGCGTTGCGAAATACCGGTCATTATTTCATACGGAATTGTTTGTGCCCATTCAGCAAGAGATTGTAAAGAAAGCAACTCTCCAAAAACAATTACTTCATCTCCTTCATTTACATTTTTTATCCCCGTTATATCAATCATTGTCATGTCCATACAAACATTTCCAATTACCTGGGCCAGTTTATTTTTCACTAACATTTTTCCAGCGCCATTTCCTAATCTTCTGCTATAACCATCAGCATAGCCAATTCTGACAGTGGCGATTACACTGTCTTTTTTTACCTTTCCCATTCTTCCATAGCCAACAGTTTCTCCTGCTTTTATTTTTTTTATTTGAGAAATGGTGGTGGTCAAAGTAGAAACATTTTTTAATTCTTTTTGCATTTCTTTATTACTATCAATTCCGTAAATGCCAATTCCCAGCCGAATCATATTCATTTGTAGCTCAGGATGGCGGCTTATTGCAGAAGTGTTCGCAATATGTTTATCAAAGGAATACAGTAAAGCTTTTTCTATTTTGACACAACACTTTTTAAAAAGATCATATTGCGAAAGTGTAAAATTATCCTGCGCCGGATCTTCGCTTGCAGCAAGATGAGTGAAAACACTTTTAATTTTTATAAAAGAATTGTTGCTGATCTTTTTGCAAAGCAGTGTGATTTCCTTTTCCATAAATCCAAGCCGGTGCATACCGGTATCAATTTTTAAATGGACCGGGTAATCTTTTATACCTGATTTTTTCAAAAAAAGAATGAAATCATCCAGTAAAGAAAAAGAAAAAATTTCCGGCTCCAACTGGTAATTTGTGATTGAATCGAAACCGCTGCTGTCAATATTCATCACCATTATCGGAAGAGTAATAGAAGATTTTCTAAGCTCAATGGCTTCATCCACATAAGCAACGGCCAGGTAATCTACTTTATTAAATGCTAAAACGGAAGCGATCTCATCACTGCCACTTCCGTAGCTAAAAGCTTTTACCATCACCATTATTTTAGTTCCGGGCTTTAATTTTTCTTTATATTTTTTAAGATTAAAAGCGATAGAATTGAGATTGATAGAAAGTACGGTCTGGTGGATTTTTTGTTCCAGCAGGTGACTGATCTTTTCAAATTCAAACTGCCGTGCGCCTTTCACTAAAATTGCTTCTTCATGAAAATCTGAATCAGAAATATTTTGCAGAAAATCTTTAGTTGTTTTAAAAAATGAGGTAGTTTTTATCCCTGAAAATGCGTCTTGTTGAGAAGAAATATCAGGCCCGATTCCAATAAAGCGGCCAATGTTTTTTTGTTCTAGTAATGAAGCAACCTCAGCATATAATTTTTCTGGATCAATACCAGATTGCAAAATATCAGAAAGAATAACCGTAAGCGAATTATCTTTCTTTTGCTGATTTAAAAAGTTCAGAGCGATATTTAATGAGTTAAGATCGTTGCTATAACTATCGTTTATAATCGTACTGTGATTGATTCCTTTTTTCAGTTCAAGGCGCATTGCTACGGGGAAAAGCGAATGGAAGCGAAGAAGGACCTCTTCATTATTCTTTCCGAGTAAACATAAAACAGCAACACAATGAAGTGCATTTTGAATGGAGGCGTCATCTGAAAAAGGAATCTCAATTTTCATTTTTTTCCTTTTAAAAATTACTTCTATAGTAGCAGATAAATGTGTCTTTCGGATGGATTTAATTTGTAAATTATTTTCACCTTTGGTGCCCCAATCAAACAATTCTACTTTATGATATTTCGATTTGAATAATTTAATTTCATGGGACAATGCTGCATCGTCTGAATTGAAAATCAAATATTTTGCGTGTTGAAATAAAAGTAGTTTTTCTTTAATCTTTTGCCTCCTGCTTTTAAATCCTTCATCATGTGCGTTTCCGATGTTGGTAAAAATTCCAATCGTTAGCTGAATTATTTTTTCCAGCCTCTTCATTTCACCTGTTGTTGAGATTCCTGCTTCGAAAATAGCAAGATCATTTACAGGATTAATTTCCAAAACACTAAGCGGAACGCCAATTTGAGAGTTATAACTCTTAGGACTTCGTACGATCGAAAAGCTTTTTTCCAGGAGATGATTGAGCCATTCTTTTACAATAGTTTTACCGTTACTGCCGGTGATACCAATAACTTTTAAATCGTTTTTTAAAAATTGATTTCTATGAAAAGCTGCCAATTTTTGGAGTGCCGAAATAGCATCGTTAACCAGTATTATATTGGCAAGAGGAAACCGTGTTATTTCAAGATTTACTTCATCAGTTACAAAATTTCTAACACCTGCCAGGTATATATTTTCCAGGAATAAATTAGCATTTTGACGTTGATTTTTAATGGCAAAAAAAACTGTTTTTTCAGGAAAGGATATCTTGCGGCTATCCAGTGAAAGATAGACAGGCGAAGGTATTAATGGATTTTTGTTCAGCCACTTACCGTTGCAAATAGTTACAATTTCTTCTATCGTATAGTGAATAGTAGTGTTCAATTATTTGCCGTACTTTTTTTTTGATTAATGTAGTTTTTATAAACAGAAAACAAAATGGACCCTCCAAGACAAAGTACAATAACCAAAAGAGAAATGGCAATGTGAAGATGGATTCCAAAAAATGAGACCAGCATTTTTAACCCAATAAAAATTAATACTATTGCAATTCCTTCCTTTAAGTAACTGAATTTATTGATGGCACTTCGCAACAAGAAAAATAATGAACGTAAACCAAGAACAGCAAAAATATTAGAAGTATAAATCACCATTTTATCCTGGGTAATTGAAAACACCGCCGGGATAGAATCGAGCGCAAAAACAATATCAGTAGCAGCAAGCATGATCATCACTACAAAGAGCATTGTATAATGTCTTTTGCCGTTGATCTTTTGGGTAAATTTTCCGCTGCTGTTGTCATTCGAAAGAGGAAGAATTTTTTTTAAGAATTTGTAAATCGCATTATTGGCCGGATCAAATTCTTCTTCTGTATTAACAATAAACATTTTAATCCCGGTGTAAACAAGAAAAGCACCAAAGATGTATAATATCCAATAAAACTGATCAACCAGTGCTATGCCAACCGTGATAAAGATTACCCTCAGAACAATGGCTAGCAAGATCCCCAAAAGTAAAACCCTGTTAGAATGGTTTTCCGGGATCTGAAAGAAAGAAAAGATCAGGATAAAAACAAATATATTATCAATGCTTAATCCCCATTCCATGAGATAAGCGCTTATATATTCGAGCGCCCTTATTTTGCCATCTTCAAACCAAACAAAAATAAAAAAAGCCATCGCCAGTGAAACCCAAAACATGGTTTGAATAAAAGCCTGTTTTATTGTAATAGAATGTGCCTTTCGGCTTAGTAAACCGAGATCAAGAACGATGGAAACGATTAGCACGATTCCAAATATCAGGTAACTCCATTCTGTTGGTGTCATTGCATTTTTTTAAATACCTAATTCTCGAAATTTGAAAAAGGTAAGATAAAACTTTATGAACCACTAATTAAAAAAATATGCTTTGGAAATACAGTGAAAGAACAAATACCACAGATTTTCATTTTACATTGTTTTATTTTTTTATAGAAGAAATAGGCTGAAGAGAATTTTTCTTACAACACATTAAATGAAAACATTCACTGTTTATTTAAACCAAATTCATTTTTAACAATATTAGTTCGTTTACTGTTGATCAGCTTTTACGATCAATTACCCTATATTTTCTTTTTCTAAACCATTGATACGCCATTCCAAAAATAACAAGTAGAATAATCGGTATTGCGAAATTGATCAATTGCCACAGACCTCTCTCTTCTTTTACTTTTTCAGGATCGAGCAAACGAAGTTTGTAGTCTTTCGATTTTGCCTCAATAAGGCCGCCATTATTGATAAGATATTGAATACAATTTTCAACGAACTGGTGATTGGCAAACTGGTATTCGTATTGCGTTCCTACTGTATAGGCATTTACTCCCATTGGCAAAAGCTGTCCTTTATAAGTATCATTTAAAACGATATCACCATCAGATACAATGATCATTTTATTATCATTGATGTTTTGATCCTGGAATGGAGAATTGTAAAAATTTAATGAATCCATTTCCTCGCGGCTGATTCGATTCTTGAAAAGAGAAGTAAATTTCCCTTCCAATAAAACGCCGGCAATTAGATTTCTTTTATCAAAAGAGGCGTCAACTGAGGCATTCCGGTTCTCGGCACCGCTTATTAGCGCCGGAGTTTCTATCGATCTGGAATTGGCAGAAGAAGATAACAGGATCGTTTTTTTAATTCCAGGCGCGCTCACCGTATCGATGGTATTCACAAATTTTCCTTCAACAAGACCGAGGTTTTTATTGATAACACTGTTTTGCTTTGATTCAAATAATGGAAAATAATTCCAATGTAAAAATTCAAACTGGTCTTTTCCGTTTACATTGAAGGGCAAAAAATCACATTGTAAATCCATTAGGAGATCGGGATTAATGCGAACACCGTACCTGAAAAACAAATCCTGCAAATCCAAATTCCTGTCATAAGCAATCACCTGGTTTTTTAATTGAAGGCTGTCTGCTTCTGCATTCAATCGATCAATAAAACAAAGCAATTTTCCACCATGCATTACAAATTGATCAATTTTTAATTTTTCACCCTCGCTAAAAGTCAGCGTCGGTTTTACGATAATTAATAATTTAAATGTATCCGGTATTACTGGCTCTTTTGTCAAATCCATTAAGAATAACCGGTAATTTTTCTTCAAAACATTTTCTACCAGGTCATAAATATTTGCTCCGGTCGGCTCACCATTACCAACAGCATAGGCAACCATTGGTTTTTGAGTATTGATGATTTTTTCGATGCCATTTGCAAAATCATATTCCAGCAAAGCCTCTGCGCTGTTGAGTTCTGGTGGCGTTATATAATTATTGGAACCGTTATAAAGATTTACCGTCTGAAATTTATTTTGATAATTGATTAAGGCAACCGGGTAAATATATTGCGATTGCTCACCTTCTTTTAATTGCACTTTTAAATTGATAGGTACGAAACCAAGCGATGAAAGTGTATCTGCATACGTTCGTTGAGAACCGGGCATATTCTCATCTGCAGATAGGATCTTGAAATGAATATTTCCATTAGAATATTCCTGGAATTCCTGTAGCATGTCTTGTGCAGAAACTGATAATTTTTTGAACCCTGCGGGAATGTCTCCCTTTAAAAAAATATAGATGTCCATTTTTCGATCTATATTTTTCAACAGTTTTTTTACAGGTGCAGAAATAGTAAATCTTTTCTCATTGGTGAGGTCAATTCTTTCATGAAACACAGAAGCAAAATAATTAATAAGTACGATCGCAACAAGAACAATAACCCACCACCATTTTTTATTTCCTGCAGATTTCATCGTGATTTACTTATTTTTTAATTAAATTTTTTCGCGTTACAAAAAGGAAAAAGAATAATACGCTTAAAAAATAAATGACATCCCTTGTATCTATAACTCCTCGGCTGATGCTTTGATAATGAAAATCAATTCCAAGCATCTCTATGTAATAGTCGGCATTACCTGTAAACACAGGTATTTGGCTGATAGCAGAAAAACCGAAATATAAAATAATGCATGAAAAAGCACTTAATAAAAAGGCAACCACCGAATTGGAAGTGACGCTGGAACACCAGGTACTGATAGCTGCAAAAACAGAAGCTAAAAGAAATAAACCGATATAAGATCCGGCAATGGCTCCTCCGTCTATTCCTGAGGAAGATAATTTCTGAATAGTGATTACATAAAGCAAGGTTGGAATTAGGGAGATGATAATTACGCTAAGGATGGCAAAATATTTTCCTAAAACAATCTGCCAGGTAGTGATTGGTCTTGTTTTTAAAATTTCAAATGTGCCACTTTTAAATTCATCTGAAAAGCTACGCATGGATAATGCTGGTACCAAAAAAATAAAAACCCAGGGAGCCAGTGTGAAAAAAGATAACAAAGTGGCATATCCGAAATCAAAAATATTACTGTCTTTTAAAATAAAAAGATAAATAGCATTGACCAATAAAAATAAAATGATCGTGATATAGCCGGTAAGGCTACTAAAAAATTGGTGAAGCTCTTTTTTTACAATAGAAACCATTGGCAGAAACAACTGTTATTTGTTGAAACAAAAATTTTATTGAAGAGAATAATAAAGACCTGATTATTTTGTTAAAAAAAAATAAAGATAAGCAAGCAGCGTTTTTAAAATCTATTTTGTCTTAACAATTATGATTTGTGATAGAATTCACTGGTCATTTTAACGTATTGTTATTTTCTTTAATTTTCCGGAATTATTAATTGAAAGGCAATCTTTCCGGAATTTTTATTTTTAATAATATAACAGGGTATCGAAACTTACTGAGATATTTACCAAAATGAACTGCAAAAAGTCCCCGTTAAGGGGATTTTTTGTTTCTTTTAAACACTAAAACTTTCACCGCAGGCGCAGCTTCTGCTGGCATTTGGGTTATTAAAATAAAATCCTTTTCCATTCAATCCGTCGCTAAATTCCAATGTGGTATTTACCAGGTATAAAAAACTTTTTAAATCTGTTACTACTTTAATTCCTTTATCTTCAAATTCCTGGTCCATTGGTTTTAATTGGTTTTCAAAATCCATTTTATAGCTTAGCCCCGAACATCCGCCGCTTTCCACACTTACGCGTAAAAAATATTCTGCCGGAGAAAACTTTTTTTCTTCCATTAATTTCACTACACGTGTTTTTGCTTTATCACTTATAAAAATCATAATGGCTTTTTACTATTTGATGTAATGCGCAAAATTACATTCAATTTTTTCATTTTGTATATTAAGCGTCTCTGAAGTTTTATATTTAACATAGATCAGTCTTCCTGTAATAATTCCACAAATTGCCTGATCGTATAATCAATTTCTTCTTCCGTTGTAAATCTGCCTAAGCCAAAACGAAGTGAAGAAAGTGCCTGCTGATCTGTAAGACCCATGGCTTTCAAAACAAAGGAAGGTTCATGGGTTCCTGATGTGCACGCAGAACCAGAACTAAGCGCAATATTTTTAGAAAGATCACTTATTAATTGAACGGCATTTCTATTCGCAAAACTTAGGTTGCTCACATTAGGTAATCTGTATTGTATGTCTCCATTTATAAAAACTTTGTTTGTTTTTATTAATTCCTGTTCTAGTTTATCGCGCAACCTTCGTGAATTTGCGGTGTCATTTTCCATTTCCATTTGGCATAGCTGTGCGGCTTTTCCAAAACCAACAATCGCGGGAACATTCAGCGTGCCACTGCGCAAACCGCGCTCGTGACCACCACCGTCTATTTGAGCGATCAGCCTTACTCTTGGACTTTTCCTCCTCACAAATAAAGCGCCAGCCCCTTTTGGCCCATACATTTTGTGGGCTGAAAAAGCCATCAGGTCAATATCGTTTTCAATGACCTTTATGGGCATTTTTCCAACAACCTGCGTTGCATCGGTAAAAAAAAGGATTTGATTTTTATGTGCAATTTTACTTATTTCTTTAATAGGTTGAATAACGCCGGTTTCGTTGTTGGCATGCATCACAGCAATTAAGATGGTAGTAGATTTTATTGAATTTTCAAGTTCATCCAGGTCAATTAAACCATTTCTATTTACGGACAAATAACTAACCTCTGCACCATTTTTTTCAAGATGAATGCAGGAATCTAAAACAGCTCTGTGCTCTGTATTTAAAGTAATGATATGATTGCCTTTGGTCTTGTGAGAATCAAAAATTCCTTTTAATGCAAGGTTGTCTGATTCGGTGGCTCCCGAAGTAAATACAATTTCATTTGGTTCAGCACCTATTAATTCCGCAACTTGTTCACGCGCTTGCTTCACTGCTTCTTCTGCCTGCCAACCAAAAGCATGGCTATGGCTCGCAGCATTTCCAAAGTATTTTGTAAAAAAAGGCAACATTGTTTCCAGTACTCTTTCGTCCATCGGTGTGGTCGCACAATTATCAAGATAAATGGGAAAATGAAGCATTACTTTTTCTTCAAAATTAATTGAAACCATTTATAGTAATAAAAAGGGCACCTATTTTGTAAATTTGGAAAAAGAAATAATAAGTATTTAGACAAATGATCAAAAGGGAAATTCCTGTTATTTGTCCATTTACTATATCTATTAATTTTATTTAATCAATGGCAAAGAAAAGTGCGGGTTTGATATTATACCGGATTAAAGATGACGTAATTGAAATATTATTGGTCCATCCGGGAGGTCCTTTTTGGCAGAAGAAGGATCTCGGCTCGTGGTCTATTCCAAAAGGGGAAGTAGAGGATGGGGAGGAAATGCTGAAGGCCGCTTTCCGTGAAACTGAAGAAGAAACCGGGTTTAATTTTGAAGAAAATCACCCTTTGGCACTCAATCCTGTGAAGCAGAAATCAGGGAAAATAATTTATGCATTTGCACTAAAGGCAGATGTGAATGTTGGCAACATTAAAAGCAATCTTTTTGAAATGGAATGGCCTCCGCGGTCTGGTAAAAAGCAATCTTTTCCCGAAGTGGATAGGGCGGAATGGTTTCCAATAGAAGAAGCAAAAAAGAAAATAGTGCCGGGGCAAATTCCAATTCTTGAACAGTTGGAACAAATTCCTGATCTCTGAAATAATGCCTCAAAAAGATTTATTTTCCAAAACAGAAATCCTCTTTATTCATTCGTTTACTACGGTTTGAAATTTTTATCACATAAATTTTATTGATTTTATGAACAGGTCATAAAATAAAAAACCCGGATGATGTTTTAAATCAGCCGGGAGTAATATTTTGTAAAAAATAAAGATTATTAAATAATCAACATCGCATCTCCATAACTGAAGAAACGGTATTTATCTTTGATCGCTTTTTTATACGCGTCCATCATTAGGTCATAGCCTGCAAAAGCACAAGCCATTATCAGGAGGCTTGTTTTAGGCAAATGAAAATTAGTGATCAATGAATCAGCAACACTAAAATTGTAAGGTGGATGAATAAAATGATTGGTCCATCCTTCAGAAGGTTTTAATAATTTGGAAGCAGTAACGGAAGTTTCCATGGCACGCATGGTCGTAGTTCCTACAGAACAAATTCTGTGACCAGTTTCTTTAGCCTTGTTTACAATCTTGCATGCTTCTTCATCTATGCGGTAATATTCTGCATCCATTTTATGCTTACTCAGGTCTTCTACTTCTATCGGCCTGAATGTGCCAAGTCCGGTGTGTAAAGTAACTTCAGCAAACTTAACCCCTTCAATTTCCAGCCTTTTTATCAATTCAGGACTAAAGTGCAAACCTGCAGTAGGAGCTGCAACAGCGCCTTCATGTTTCGCATACACTGTCTGGTATCTTTCGCGGTCTTCTTCGTCAGGCTTGCGCTTGATGTATTTTGGCAAAGGTGTTTCACCCATAAAATACAGCATCTTTCTAAAATCTTCTTCATTGCCATCCCACAGGAAACGAATCGTTCTGCCACGGCTGGTTGTATTATCAATTACTTCAGCAACTAGCTCATCATTTTCACCAAAATATAATTTATTTCCAACTCTTATTTTCCTTGCTGGATCTACGATCACATCCCACAAACGGTTTTGACGGTGTAATTCTCTGAGGAGAAAAACTTCGATCCTGGCGCCTGTTTTTTCTTTACGTCCGTACATACGAGCCGGAAATACTTTGGTATTATTGACAACAAAAACATCTTTGTCGCTAAAGTAGTCGAGTATGTCTTTAAAATGTTTGTTTTCGATTTTTCCGGTGGCTCTTTCTATAACCATCAGCCTGCTGTCTTCTCTTCTTTTGGTAGGATTTTGTGCTATTAAATTGAGAGGGAGGTCAAATTTAAATTGACTTAATTTCATGTACAATTATTATTTTAAAGTTAATTGACATGCCATTTACTGAGTTTTCAGAGATATATGCCAGCTTCTTTACTGGCCATTTATCATGTTACGGCATGATTTTAACGGGCGCAAAGGTACAATCTTTAATTAATATTGTTTCGATAATTTTTATTATTAAATTTTTTGTTTTCTATCTTTAACTCTTTTTTTAAATGAATATTGCATAACCTCTTTATAAATGATCAAAATTAGAAATGAACAATTGAATAATCTTATAAGATGATGTATCTAAAGAAATCCCCTTTGCTATTAAAAAAATTATTTCCCGACAGAATTTGGGATATAAAAACGGAAGAAAAAATCCTTTATTTCACTTTTGATGACGGACCACATCCCGAAGCCACCTTATTTGTTTTAGATGAATTGAAAAAGGTAAATGCAAGAGCTACTTTTTTTTGTATTGGCAAAAATGTAAAGGAGAATTTCCTTATATATCAAAAAATAATTGCCGAAGGGCATCGGGTTGGTAATCACACGTATCATCATTTAAATGGCTGGAAAACACCCGACAGGAAATATGTGGATGATATTTTTGAAGCAAAAAAAATAATAGACAGTAATTTATTCAGGCCTCCTTACGGTAGAATTACTAATTGGCAGGCAAAAGCAATAAGTGGTGAAAAGTTTCAATTAAAGACAATAATGTGGGATGTACTTAGCGGAGATTTTGATCCTTGTGTTTCCGGAGAAAATTG
>JBDTJV010000490.1:0-4174 GCA_039935675.1 Ginsengibacter sp.
TTATTTGTTTGTTTACTATGCCGTTATTATTATTGATAAAGTTGTAGCTTTCCGCCAGTAATATGCAAACAAAAAAATTCGATGTAGTGATAGTGGGAGCGGGGCCTGCGGGATGTGCAGCGGCTTATATGCTTTCCGGAAAAGGTTTGAAAATAGCCCTTGTAGACAAAGAAACTTTTCCTAGGGATAAAATTTGCGGAGATGCTTTAGGCGCGGATGTTATCAAGCAATTTCATATGATGAGTGAATCGCTGGCAGCAAACCTTGATCAGTTTGACAAGAAAATCGCTTCCAACGGTGTTAGGTTTGTAACTCCAAAATTGCAACAACTTGATATACAATTTACCAAACCGAAAGATATTTTCGGAGGAGGATTTGTTGCCAAACGAATTGATTTTGATCATTTTTTCTTTACAGAAACTTCAAAGCAGCCCGATATTTCCATTTTCCAAAATGAAAAGATCATGTCTGTTACTAAAGGTGATGATAAGATTGTAATACAATCTTCCTCTGTTTGTATTGAAGCTTCTATGTTGCTGGCAGCTGATGGCGCCCAATCCTTTCTGAATAAAAAATTGACCGAGAACGTGGTGGAAAAGGATCATTTCTGCGCTGGTGTAAGGCAGTATTATTCCAATGTAAAGAATTTTCATCCCGAAAACCATATCGAATTGCATTTTTATAAAGAAATCCTTCCCGGTTATCTATGGGTATTTCCTCTTGCAGAAAACCAGGCAAATGTAGGTTTGGGAATGCTTTCCAGCGTGGTGAGTAAAAAAAAGATGAACCTCAAAACTGAACTGGCAAAATTGCTTGAAACGCAACCTGAATTAAAGGAACGTTTCAAAGATGCGGTTCCCTTAACTGAAGTTCAGGGATTTGGTTTACCACTTGGTTCCAAAAAAAGAACAATATCGGGGAATCGCTTTTTATTATTGGGCGATGCGGCTGGTTTGATTGATCCATTTACCGGCGAAGGAATTGCGAACTCAGTCCGGAGTGGTCGTTTGGCAGCAGCCCATGTTTTAAAAGCTTTCGAGAAAAATAAATTTGATGCGGAATTCAATTCCAGGTACGATAAAGAGATCTATGCAAAAATGTGGAATGAATTTAGATTTGGTCACACTTTGCAAAGATTATTTCGTTATCCTGCCATTATTAATTTTGTAGTAAAAAAAGCCAATAACAATAAATCTGTACAGCTGCTGTTAAGCTCTATGTTGAATAATATGGATCTCAAAAAAGAACTGGTAAAACCTTCTTTTTATTTCAGGTTATTTTTTACTTAAGATTTTTTTCCAGAATAAATTAATTTTTAAACTATTGATTTTTTTCTTTCGCCGGGAAGTAAATTCCGCTGAGGAAAGATATACTTTGTGTTTTTATCTTTCAGCCAATCAATCATTTTTAAAACTCCAACCACATTTAATATAATCCCCAGGGAAATCCCAATCACATAATCAGAAGTAATCATTAGATGGCCTTTATTTTCCAGGGAAAAGAAAAAATAGATGCATGGTAAAAAAAAGATCCAGGAAGTTATCATGCCGGCATTGTAAAAGGTTTTGCCTTTGATATTAAATAAAAAAGTGTGTGCAATAAAATTTCCAAAGGAAACCAGGATTGTTGCCAAACCAAGCCACATCGCTTTTTCTCCAAAAAAAGCAGCAAAAAAATAAAATAACCAACCAACAATTACATTGATGATTAAAGCAGTGTTGGCATTTAATGGATACCGGTCGGGTTCACTACTATGAAACATTACCTTATTGATCATTCCGGGAAAAGTTCCCGCCAGGCGATATTCTTCCAATTGATGTAAAAAAAGAGACACAAGACTCAACCACATCAGAAACTGGTAATCATTTAGGGTTTTATAATTTGTGAACACAAATGCTAAAACAATAACAGCGAATAGTGCTCCTATATCATACCAATGTTTTCTTAAGAAGTTCATTTCCTTTACAGCTTTATTGATCCTTTTTAACTGTATTTCTTACAGTTTAATTGCGGAATTTTTCATTGTTGCCTGGTCATTAAGCATTGTAAAATAAATCAGGATTTGGATAAACGCAAAGTTTTAACTTTTATCCTTTTTGATTTTTTGAGAAACTTCAGGATAAATTCGTGAAAAAGGGTGCCTTCTTTTCGTGGGTGAATTTAAAAAATAAAAATGTAAATAGTTAGGATAGTTGGATTTATAAAGCTGGCCTTACATTTTTTGCTTAAAGAGAAAAAGAAAAATTAGAAGTTGACTGATATCGGATTTAGGTGGTTTTTAAGATAGTTGGATAAATGCTTTTTTCTTTAGGAATTGTGGATATTTGTTTTTTGATTAATGCAAATTCAACATCAATCAACTTCTGGTACAAAGATATAAAGTGTACAATTAACACATAGCGCAGAATTGCCCTCTTTTTAAGGGGAAGTATTTACGGAGAAAAAAGTAACAGTCACATATCTGTCAAAGAAAAAATACTTTACGTATGAAAGTAAAACTACTTGACGCAGTTAAAAATTATCAAATTATTTCGGCAAAAATTTCAAATGTATAGTATAAATTAATTGATAATCAATTATTTAGGAGTAAAATGAAATAGAGGCTTATTCGTTATTTTACTATATCAAAAATAAAATAAAGATGCTTCCATGGTTAAAAATTCATTCATTCCTCCGAAAATAATTAATGATGAAATTAGAATACTAAATGAAAAGGAAGCTTTTTTTTACTGGTAAAATGCAAATAATGAAAATTATTTGGCCAAACTTTGAATGATATCATACTTGGTAATGATGTGATAATCGCCGGTTTCGTCTTTGCTCAAAACAGCGCCATTCTGTTTGGTAATCAACTTGCTTAATTTTTCTACAGGCATATCAAAGGGAACAATCGGGTATTCTTTTTCCATTACCGATTCTATTCTCTCTTCCTTTATTTTTGGATTAGTAAGAATCTTGTTGAATAATCCTCCCTCACTTAGTGAACCCACAATTCCATCACCATTCATTACGGGGATATTTTCGATATCATATTTGCTCATCAAGTCTATAGCCTCGGCAACTGTCTGTGCGGGCATTACTGTGACCAGTTTTTGGCTGCCACGACCAGAAACAAGGTCTTTAAAGGTTTTAACTTCCAAAAAGCCTCTTTGCATCATCCATTCATCATTATAGATTTTGCCAACATACCTGCTTCCGTGATCATGAAAAATGCAAACCACCACATCTTCTTTCTTAAGTTTTGATTTTAGCTGTATTAATCCCTGGAGACAACTTCCTGCACTGTATCCGCAAAACAATCCTTCTTCCTTCGAAATCCGTCTTGCCATTATAGCACCGTCCTTGTCGGTAACTTTTACAAATTCATCAATATACTTCATATCGTAATTAGCTGGCACGAAATCCTCGCCGAAACCTTCACTTATATAAGGATAAACTTCTTTCTCATCGATCTCGCCAGTATCAAAGTACTTTTTCAATAAAGAGCCATAACTATCTACTGCCCAAACTTTTATATCAAGATTTTTTTCTTTTAAATATTTACCTGTTCCTACAATTGTTCCGCCGGTACCAGATGCTACTACAAGATGAGTTACCTTACCTTCCGTCTGTTCCCAAATTTCAGGACCGGTTTGTTCATAATGGGCGAGCCTGTTTGCCAGGTTATCATATTGGTTAACATACCACGAGTTGGGAACTTCTTCTGCCAGTCTTTTAGAAACAGAATAATAGGAACGTGGATCTTCCGGTTCCACGTTTGTTGGACATACGATCACTTCGGCACCAACTGCCTTTAGAATATCGGCTTTTTCTTTGGATTGTTTATCAGTGGTGGTAAAAATGCATTTATAACCTTTGACGATAGCAGCAAGTGCGAGTCCCATTCCGGTATTACCGGATGTTCCTTCGATAATGGTGCCTCCAGGTTTTATTTTACCTTCCTGCTCCGCTACTTCTAGCATCTTAATGGCCATCCGATCTTTAATGGAATTGCCCGGATTGAAATATTCAACTTTTGCCAAAACAGTACAGGGTAAATCTTTAGTAATATTATTTATCCTGATAAGAGGCGTATTTCCAATCGTTTCTAAAATGCTGTTCTTCCACATATTTTCTTAATTTTTGCTAAGATAGAAAAAATAGTATAGAGCAGTTTTAGAGAATAATAAAAAGC
>JBDTJV010000491.1:0-3076 GCA_039935675.1 Ginsengibacter sp.
TTTTCTGTTCCTGAACTTATTAATGAATATTTATTTTCAACGAGTACCATTCCTTCTGAAATAGATGGCATCGGGACTTCATCAACGTACAATTTTCCTGTTTTAAAATTCTGAATGAGTTGTTTCAATTTAATCGTTTTTTTTATGCTTGCTCTTTAATTTTTTGAATCAGAAGTTTAAATTTATTATTCGAAGTATATTCTACACTCTCGACTTCTGTAATTGATATTTTTAAATTTCCACCTACTTTTATCATTAATTCTTGCAGAAGCTGCTCCTTTATTTTATCGCTAAAAGTTGTTTCAGGTACAATTCTCACTTCTAATACTCCCGCTTCTTCCTGAACATATTGCATATTTTTTATGTAATTGTATAACTTACCGTGAAGATTCAAAGCTGTGGTAGTTATAACAGATCCGTCAGATTTGAAAATTTTATCCCCGGTTCTTCCTTTTACATGTTTAAAAGTTAATCCTATATGACCACAATCAGGACAACTCTCGCCTACATATTCAGCAAAATCTTCTGTTTTATACCTGATAAATGGCATCTTGGTATTAATGAATCCAGTACCAACCAATTCACCAATCTGACCAGGAGTTGTAATTGGATTTCCATTATTATCAACCAGTTCAGTAATTCCATAAAATGGATTCGAATGATAATTCTCACAATTTCTTCCTTCTGCTGCCAGTATTAATTTTTCGCTATGACCGTACCAGCTATACATCCTGATTTTCAATTCTTCCTGAATAAGTTGTTTTTGAACTGGCAAAACAGTTTCACTTCCACACAAAAAAGTTTTGAACGAACTTTTTCTCTGCATTTTTTTCATCCTGCTTCCAATCAAAAAAGCTGCACTTGGATATCCATGCAAAAACTTTAATGAATTTTTGAAAGAATGTTCGATAACAAAATCTGCATATTCACCATTTAAAGAAAAATTATTGTATTGATATTCCCTCAATAAAGAATCCATCTTAAATTTTTTCCCCAATAATTTATGGTTTCTAAGAACTGCCCGGTAATCTTTTAAAGTAAAATCCACATTAGACCAATTGTCCGTCATCCAAAACCATTCAAAACCTTTCCTGTTTTTATTGATATAGAACCCTAAAGTTTTGCCTGAACTTCCTCCAGTGGTTACATAATTTGCGTTTCTTTTTTGAATAATCATTTTATCCAGGGAATTCGACACAATTTCTTTATTAATGAAGGGAATCTTCTCGAACTTATAAGAGTCATCTTTTAGATAATTGTAAAATGCGGTTTCCCCCGCCAAGCTAATTATTTGCTTAAGCTTTTCAGTTTGATAAGACGAAATGAAATCAGCTTTATCGGTTGCTTCCTTAAATTCACAATTTATCTTTTTTGCGTGGCGGAAAGATTCACCGAATAAAATGTCATCGGGTAATAGCCTGGCAATTTTTTTAATAAAGTTATTCATAGATTAAAGCCGGAACCAAACGAATTTTTTATAGTAAACCAATAAATAATCAGAAATTTCATTTTGTATATTAGGATTAAATATCAGCAGCTTTGGATTTTTTTTTTTTAATTTAAAAGGTTTAGTTGATTAATCAAACATTTATGAAACGGAGGATAAATATTTAAAGCTTAGTTCAAGACAAAGAAAAGCCCAAAGCTTTGAAGAGTAATCAAAACCTTTATTTATATGAAGATGATAACATTGTTTTATGATATCAATATCAATAAACTCTTTTTGTACTGAATTATTAATTGCACTTTCTGTAATTTCTTTTAACTCGTTTGAAATCCAATCTTTTATTGGAAGGTCAAAACCAACCTTTTTACGATAGATAAGATCCTGGTCTAGATATTTAGTTGCAAGTTTTTTAATGAGATATTTCGAGGTTTTATTTTTCATAAAAAGATGCTCAGATATACCCGCCGAATAGTTTACTAACTGATGGGATAAAAACGGAACCCGCAACTCGATAGAAGTACCACTCGTGGACCTGTCGGAACGTGTCAAAATATCATTTGGAAGTCGGTCTTTTATGTCTAAATCCATCGCTGCTTTCAGATTGAAAGCTTTTTTTGTATCCGCAATATTAAATTCCTTCACCAGCTTATTAAGTAGATGGGGTTCAAATATCATAGCAGTTCCATAAAAAACAGGACTATTAATTGAATTTTGAACAAAATGGAATTTTTTGGAATCCTTTTTTACTAAAGATGCCACTGCACTTTTGAGGGGTATTTTTTTACCAAAAACCTTATAGATTTCTTTAGACCAATTAAAATACTTATAGGAATTATACCCTCCAAATAATTCGTCGCTCCCTTCACCTGCAAGTAATGCCCTATAATTTAGGCTATTAGCGTATTCTGATATTTTATATAACAACAACGCTGACGGATCAGCTACGATGTCATCTTGAATTTGGATCCAGTTTTCGATACTATTAACGAAATCATTTGCATCTACCTTAATTTCATTATAATTGATACTGTATTTGTTGCACACTTGTTTAGCATAGCCGGATTCATCATAATCTTTATCTTTAAAAGCTACTGTGAAGGCATTAAGGTTACTAGTTTGTTTTGCAGTAAGTGCGGCTATCAATGATGAATCTACGCCACCACTTAAGAATAACCCAACAGGTACATCAGATACCAACCTGTTTTTAATTGAGTCAGTAAGTAATTCTTCTATATTATTTATTATTTCATTTTCATCAGAATACAATTCACTGGTATTCTCTCTCTGCCACCACTGTTTTATTTTCGAGCTACTTTTTTTTACAATATCATATTCAATGTATGATGCTGCAGGTAATTCAAAAATATCTTTAAATATAGTTGCAGGTGCCTTAAAAGCCCGGTTCAAATAATATTGCCATAAATTTTCACTATTTAATTGCTTCTCTGAAAAAATGACAAGTGGAGTAATGGTAGAAGCAAATGCAAAAACTTCTTCATTACTCACGAAGTAAAGCGGCTTAATTCCAATCCTGTCGCGGCAGATAGTGATTATTTGTTTTGACCGGTTAAAGTATCCGAAACCAAACATTGAATTGGTCTTTTCCAAAAAATCGATGTATTGATTATT
>JBDTJV010000492.1:0-4534 GCA_039935675.1 Ginsengibacter sp.
TTAATAAGTCGTTGCCTGCTTTCATCTGTGCTATAGGATCTTTTCCTCCAAACCAATCGGTCATTACAAGTCCTTTAAATCCCCACTCTTTCCTTAAAATGGTGGTAAGAAGATCATAGTCTTCTGATGTATAGGTTCCATTTATTTTATTATAAGAACTCATCACGGTCCATGGTTGCGATTTTTTTACTGCAATCTCAAAACCTCTCAAATAAATTTCCCGCAAAGCTCTTTCGCTAACAATTGTATTTACCGAGTTGCGATTGGTTTCCTGATTATTGGCTACAAAATGTTTGATAGAAGTACCCACATGATTGGATTGGATGCCATTTACCAAAGCGGCAGTCATATTTCCTGCAACAACCGGATCCTCAGAGAAATATTCGAAGTTTCTTCCACCCAGCGGGTTGCGATGAATGTTAAGAGCTGGTCCTAATATTACATCAATACCATAATCACGCACTTCACTTCCAAAAGCAACGCCCATTTTTTTCACTAACGCTGTGTCCCATGAACTCGCGAGTAAAGTGGCTACAGGCCACGCAGTTGCAAAATAACTTTTAGAACTGTCACCATTTCGGTAAGGATCAATCCTGACTCCGGCTGGGCCATCTGAAACAACAATTGTAGGAATATGTAGATCCGGAAATGAGTGTGTAGAGCCCGCTGCTCCGGCTACCTTATCTTGTGTTTGGCCTATAGTTGGCCCTTGAGATTTCATCCCAGGCATTTTAAAACCATTGCCTACTACTAATTCTGCCTTTTGTTCCAAGGTCATTTTGCCAACGATCTCTTTGGCTTTTGCAACATCATTATTTTGGGCTGAAAGATGAGAAAAAGTGAATAATACGAAAATAGAAGCGAAAATATTTTTCAAGATATAATTATAATTTTTTCATTGCGTTATTGAGACACAATGTAAATTTTTTATTTCATTAATTTTATTTTATTTTATATATGGCATAATAATTTTTATTCCCGAAAATCATATTTACTTTTAAAGATGGAATTTGACAAAGTATTAAAAGATCATTATCTGAAAGGACATCAAAATTTTCTCCGCCACGTCTCCGTCGATAATGTGATTTTCGGTTTTCATCAGAATGATTTAAAAGTCTTGCTTTTAAAATCAAAATATGCTGGAATATGGTCTTTGTCAGGAGGTTTTATTTTGAAAGATGAAGCGATAGATATGGCTGCCCAAAGAGTCCTCAAAGAAAGAACAGGTCTTGAAAAAATATTTCTTCAGCAATTTCATGTTTTTAGCGACCCTGCCCGATCTACGAAAAAAATAAACCAGCAGTTCATGAAAAATATTGGCGTAAGAATGGACGAAAGCTGGATGTATGAAAGGTTTATAACAATAGGTTTTTATGCCCTTGTCAATTTTACAAAAGTGAATCCTCAACCTGATATTTTTTCAGAGAAGTGTGAATGGTTTAGCGTAGATAATGTGCCTGAAATGATCCTTGATCACAAGCAAATATTTGATGAGGCGCTGAACTCATTACGACTGCAATTGAGTTTTCATCCAATCGGGTATAATTTGCTTGAACAAAAATTTACCATGCCCGAGCTGCAAAAGTTATACGAAACTATTCTTGATAAAAAATTAGACAGGAGGAACTTTCATAGAAAAATATTGGCAACAGGTATTTTAAAAAAGTTAGAGGAAACCAAAAAGGGTGTGGCCCATAAGGCGCCATTTTATTATAAATTTGATTTGCGAAATTATAAAAAAGCGCTAAAAGCGGGAATGGGATTATTTTGAATCCACTATCTTTCCCTTATAAAATTTTATGAACAGAAAAGATTTTATATCTACAGTAATTCCACTGGCAACAGTTACAACCGCCTTTCCAAAAAGTATTAATTTAAATAAAAAAATTCCCTCAAAAAAAATTCCTACTTATTTAAAAAAGGGAGATTTAATTGGGATTACATGTCCTTCAGGTTACATTAGTATGGAAGAATGTTGGCCAGCTATCAATAAAATGAAAGAGTGGGGATTCAGAGTGGTGACTGATAATACGGTTGGTTCAAAAGATTTCACTTTTGCAGGAACGGATGAAGAAAGAGCAGCAGGCCTGCAAAACATGCTGGATAATCCCGAAATAAAAACCATCATGTTGGGCCGTGGCGGATATGGCGCTGTGAGAATTATTGATAAAATTGATTTCACCAACTTTGTAAAAAATCCAAAATGGATCATTGGTTTTAGCGATGCTACAGTCTTTCATTGTCACATTAATCAAAATTTTGGAATTGCAACCATTCATTCAAAAATGTGTAACAGTTTTCCTGATGATTTTTCGAAAGCAACCCAAACTCAGATAGATTCAATTGAATCAATTCGCCAATGCCTCATTGGAGAAAAAATGAAATACGAAAGACCGGTAAATTTTCAAAACCGATTTGGGGAAGCAACAGGACCGTTGGTTGGAGGAAATTTATCGATCATTCAAATGTTGGACGGAAGTGTTTCCAATCTCCAAACGGAGGGGAAAATTTTGTTTATTGAAGATGTTGATGAATATCGATACAAGATAGATGGCATGTTATGGAATTTAAAACGCAGCAAACGACTGGAAAAATTGAAGGGATTAATTATTGGAGAATTCAGAATAAAACCTGATGATCCGGAAGAAGATTTTGGTTACAGCCTTCACGATATGGTCATGGAGAAAGTAAAAGAATATTCTTACCCGGTTTGTTTCGATTTTCCTGTAGGACATGTAAGAGAAAATTATGCATTGAAGTGTGGCATGATTCATAATTTGAAAATCTCTGAGGGAAAAACTATTTTAGAATGTATTGGATAATCGTTGAATTGCTTTATTGTAATATTGTTTTATTTAAAATTAATGACTACCCTTCCTCCTTATTTAAAACCTGGTGATACGATTGGAATCGTTTGCCCTGCAGGCTTTATGCCATTTGAAAAAGCACAAACCTGTATAGAAACCCTTACTTCGTGGGGATATAAAGTAATTCCCGGGAAGACATTGGGCAACCAGTTTCATTATTTTTCAGGAACCGATGAAGAGCGATGGAAAGATCTTCAACAAATGATGGACGATAAAAATATAGACGCCATCTTATGTGGCAGAGGAGGTTATGGAACAGGAAGAATCATAGACAAACTTGATTTTTCAAAATTTGTAAAACATCCGAAATGGATCGTAGGCTTCAGCGATATTACGGTTTTGCATTGTCATTTATTTTCTAATTTTAAAATCGCTTCCATGCATGCGCCAATGGCGGCAGCTTTTAATGATGGTGAGTTCAAAAATCAATATATCCAAAGTCTTCAGGATGCATTGCTAGGGAAAAAAGCGGATTACAAATCCGAAGGAAATATTTTAGATCAACCAGGAAAAGCAAAAGGGATTTTAGTGGGAGGAAATTTATCTCTTTTGGTAAATGTAATTGGCACTTCGTCAGACATTAAAACGAAAAATAAAATCCTATTTATTGAAGAGGTCGGCGAATATATTTATTCGGTTGATCGGATGATGTACCAATTAAAACGAAGTGGTAAATTAGAAAATTTAAAAGGATTGATCATTGGTAGATTTTCTGATATGAAAGACACCACGATACCTTTTGGTCAAACGGTAGAAGAGACAATAAAGGATTTAGTTAAGGATTATGATTACCCGGTTTGTTTTGGATTCCCTGTAAGTCATGATAAAGAAAATTACGCATTGAAAATTGGAGTGAAATATAAATTCGCAGTTGAAGAAAATGTAGTGGAATTAAAAGAATTGTTGTAGTAAATCAATTAATAAGGGTGATTTTTCTTTTGTTAACTGGTGAATGCAGCGTTTTGCCAAATGATTGTGTCAATATTGTGTTGAAGAAACGTAACCCTATTTCTGTACTTTTTTACGATGAAAGTATTTTACACATTTATATTTTGCATTTTAATTTTTAGCTTACTCACTGTTGAAGTAAATGCCCAGTCATCAGTTTCCATATCAACGGGTATTTCAAAAGATATAAATAATAGTATTTCATTTTACCAACTTCCTTTTTCTGTAATGTGGAAGCCTTCAAAACGGAAAAAGGCTCCTCTTTTCCTGGAGTTGGATTATGCAGTTCCTTTTGGAAGCAAAAGTTCCGGTGAAGCGTATACTTTAAATCCGGCATTGCCTCAAAAAGTTATTTTGCAGGAAAAAATTATGCCCTACACATTTACTCTTTCTGTGGGTTTCAGGATTCATTTATTTACTACGAAAACAAATAACGCATTCTATTTAAACTTTATCCCTTTGGGTATTTGCAGCCAAAATATTAAAGTTTTATATAAAAAATTTGACAAAGAAAATTATGAAATATTAAATCCGGATGTCAATTCTGACGAATCCGGGTTAGTAATGTCTTTGTCACCTGTTTATTATTTTCATAAGGAAAAGCAAGATATGATGATCATGCTTCATTTACAAACGCCCTTATTAAAAGGCGACAGAGATTATGCCCTATCTTATAAATACCTGGCTCCGTTGCAATTAACCATTGGATATAATTTATC
>JBDTJV010000493.1:0-4833 GCA_039935675.1 Ginsengibacter sp.
GGTAAATTATGCTGGGTGATTTGCAGCGCATTGATCAAAAAATTATTATTTATCCGAACAAAAAACGCGGGGACAATCATTTCAAAATAACTTAAAGATGCCTTATAAATAAACCCTTTTTTACCAAAATAATCTGTACGGATAATTACATAATTATGAGGTGCGTCATTACCGCTATAAAAGTATTGAATGTTGTCCCATTCAAAAATCTTTTCGATATTCAAACGCTCATGTTCCACATTTTCAAATTTTAATTTTTGTACAATAGGAAGATCGACTTCCCTTACCTTCAAAGAAATCCCTTTTGACAAAAGTTTTTTCCTTTCATTTATATATTGCATTGCCATCGACAAAGCATTCCACAAGTTCCGTTCATCATAAGGTTTTTCAGTTTTTGCAATAAATCCATGAGGCAATAATTGTTTTGCCCTTTCCAGATTAAGGAAATTATCCTTGCTGGTTAGAAAAATCACAGGAATATTTAAGGGGTGTAAATATTCTGCAAGATTAATTCCATCTTTGTTGCCATTGAGTTCTATGTCTAATATTGCAACATCAGGAATCATACATTTCATGACTTCCAGGGCATCATCATAACTCGCAATAATTTCATCGTTCTCCTTTTTTAAAATTGCAAAGCCTCTTTCTGAAAGAAAAATTTCTAGTGCCTTAAATTGAAATGGGTCATTTTCTACGAGTAGTATACTCCTTTTTTTAAGCATGCTTAGAATTTTAATTTAAAATGAAAGCCAGTATCATTCCAGTAATTGAATTTGCCATTGAGAGCTTTACAATAGCTTTTTATAATGTACATTCCCTGGGTGTTTGTTTTTATAAATTCTTTTTCAATCATTCCATTTCCATTATCCCATACATCAAGTGTTCTCGTCCTGTTGTCTTCAGAAATATTGATATGTATTTCACCATTTTCCTTGTTATTGAATGCATGTTTATAACAATTGGTAACTAATTCAGTAATGATGAATGCTAAAGGAATTGCCTCATCTTTACTTGCAGTGATATCTGATCTTGTGTAAACTTTAATTTTATTTTGCTGACCAAAGCTTTGTTCAAGATCATTACAAATGGAGGCCAGCAACTCCGAAAAATTTATTTGGGGATCTTTCGGGGAAGAGTAGAGCGTTTTAAATAAGTGGCTAATAGTATTTACTCTCTCTTCGACTGAAGCAATGGTTTCTTTATCAGAACTTTTGAACTTCGCTGTAGTCAGCATACTTTTTATGGAACTAAAGAAGTTGCCTGTCCGGTGAGTCAGCTCCGCCTGAAGCTGTTGGATATTATTATATTGACGCCCAAGTTTTTTTGATTGGAAAAGTGTAAAAGCGAAGAGGGGGGAAATTAATAATATCAGGACAGCTAATCCGATTAGATAAAAATGTTGTCTTTCAATTGATTTGTTCTTTAAGGTAATTAGTTTTTGTTCAGCTGCAATGCTGTCCGTCTTTTGTTGTGTTTCAAACCTTACATTTATTACATTTAATTGCTTCTCATTTGCATCATTTTGCAACGAATCTTTAATTATGGAAAACTTTCTGTAGTCTTTATAGGCATCTTTATAATCTGCCCTTTTAAAATCAACTTCCGATAATAGCTGATAACATTCCTTTGCGCCCTCCCTAAATCCAATTTCCTGGAAACCATTTGCCCCTATTGAAATAAATTTTTGCGCACTGATAAAATTATTGAGTTTCAAATAGGCAACTCCCACTTCTTTACTGAAGTAAGCAATTCCGTGTTTATACCCTAGTTTTTTGATTACTGTCAGTATTTTCAAATAATAATCTAAAGATTTTTTATAGTTAGCCTCTGAAAAAGATGACCCTGATTCTTTTAATAAATCTCCCTGGTGTCTGTAAAATAGTGCAAGATTCGTATAAGGTTCGAGAACCTTTTGACTTTCATTCAATTTTTCATCTATTTTCAAAGCATTCCAATCGTTTTTCAGCGCCAAATTATTATAATTAGTTTTTATGATGTTTAGTTCCGTAACAGGATCTCTATCGGTAATAAGATTACTTTTATCATAGATAGAACCTAAAAAATAATAGTAGAAACCCATGTCGGCGCTATCCTTTATTTCTGTAACAAGTTGTAAGCTTTTTATGGCACATTCAATAGCTTCAGAATAATTAAAATTTGCTGTACCGGTGTCTCTTTCTTTTATTGCATTCTTGCAAATGCCTATAAAGGCACTTCCCTCATAACAATATGCCTCTGCAATTGCTTGTTTATTGCCCTTATGTTCAACCCATTTTTCTACGAAGATGGCTTCCTGTAAATCTTTTTTGAAATTGCCCAAAGAGCCATAGAACCCGGAAAGTTTCATATGCGCCCGGATTATCAGGGATGAATCATTTAAGGATTCATAAATTTCTGATTCATGTAAATAATTTTCAAGCCCCCTGTCGTACATTCCAAAATACCCATAAATAGCTCCAAGATTTTCGCAGGTAATCGCTAACCCCTTTTTGTAAGATAATTTTTCGGATAATTGTTTTGCTTCTTCGGCAACAGGCAAAGCTTTTCGATAATGCAAAGGGGGCACCTGAATATAAATTTTGGTTATTGCATTCAGTGTATTTACTTTGTTTGAGTCTTCTTTACTAGTTTTTAGTACAGTTTCAAGGGAATCAAATTTAGTTTGTTGGCAAAAAAGTAAATGCGGAAAAACATAATAAAACGCCAGAGATAAAATCACTTTTTTCATGGTAAAAAAGTTGAATTTTTGGATTTCTTCGGATTTTGAAAAACCTTCTTACAAGTCATTTTGGTTTAAGTTTAAAATCACCACAATATTTGATAAATTATGATTTAAAAAATCATAAGGCTTGTAGGCGATCGCTTTCTGTCCCAGCCTGTAAATGACACTAATTACTTAACGTTTGTTTCATTCCAAATTCGAATAAGTTGCACAAGAGGAATTTTCAAATAATTCAATGTGCGAAAATTTTTCTTTTTAATGATAATTTGCTATTTAGTCCCCAATTTAGCGATAAGTGATAAATGTCTGCAAAACATTTTATCCGGATTTGGTAGTGGTGTCAATTATCGACCTTAAAATGGCGAATGCATCGGTGCTTCAGATTTAAACTGACCAGATATTTTTTGTTTCATTTTGAGATTTCTTATGGCTCGTTCAGACCCATTGTTATCCGGAGGGACTTTTGGGTGTATAAAAAATAGAGAATATATTGTTGATGTTTGAGTAGACTTTTTTGGAGTGGATGTTTTTGCTTTCTAATCTGCCAGGTCAAGTGGCCCGCAAATGCTGGTAATCCTTTACATTCCACCTGAGCTACTTTTTAAGAAGTGGCCGTTAAAAATGAAAAAAATAAGTTGCCTATAATATTTCTTATGTTAAGTAGAGCCAAAATTGACACAACTTATGATTAAAAATAAAATGTATAACGATCAGAAAATAAGTTAAGCCTTACCGTTACGAAGCACCGGCAGCTTCGAAACCACCTTGTAGAAAGTGCATGGACAGCCTGGCGCATAGACCGGCTATAGCGCTGTACTACCAGGAGCAGATAAAAAGAAGGGACAGCAAAATTGTCATTATAAAAATTGCCAGAAAGCTGCTCAACCGCATACGGTATGTTTTAATCAATCAACAGCCTTATGAAATTGGAATTGTAAAACAATTATGCCCCTGATACTAAACATCGCATGTATACCTCTCCAAAGCCTGCCCCGATTATTCGGGGGCTGTAGCAAGGTTCATTTAAAAAACTATTAGAAACAATATTATTAATTAACCAACATCCCGTCAAACAAAAACCGCAGGCATGATTACTAAATCCAGAAGCTTCAGGATTATCGTATAATAATCAAAAGCAGCCTGTATTTACGCCACTCTTCCCGGATTAAAGTCCGGATTACTAAGCGTAAAACTCAACAAAAAACAAAAGAAGAACTGTAGCGATTTTTGTCACCTCCGGATAATCCGGCGCTAAGCAAACAAATAACTGACCACGCGAGGCAATTAGCTGTTGTATTTGCACTAAAAAAATGTACTAACATCTGCTAAGAAAATAAACAACTACGATATTATATTCTTCCCCGGCGGATCTCTTGGGTACAATGGAGGCGAATGTTATGGGCAGTTTATAGTCTTTCATAATATTCCAATGGATAAAAAAGATGTCCATATTGCTCGGTTAAATTTGAATTTAAATATTGTGAAAGTCCAGGTGCTAGACGAATTGCTGTACTTCCGCTATTTAGGTCTATCTGGTCGTACAACAATACTAATTGAAAACCCTTTCCTTTTTCCCATAACTCAATCCCCAAACTTGATTCATAAAAATCTAATTCAGCTTCCATGTCCACCGACTTGTTGTTTTCATAAAATTCCCTTATCACAGGGTGTCCAGTTTGTCCTGAAATAAAATTAACTTTTAACGCGATTTTGCTGAACGGTTTGATTTCGAGAATATTTCCCGATTTATTTGTCCATGTACCTATGAAGTCACTTAAACCCATAATAAACCTGATGTTGGTTCATGAAGTGATATCTTTTGAAGAATACTGTGTCTGTCATTTGAGCGTAATTAAATTCTCACTAACGTTTTTTTGTTATTGATTTTCAATGTCTCACTCTTCACAAACTTTATTTTCAGAAGTAATTTCATCCGCAATAGTCCCTAACAACGTCGTTATGTTTGTTTAAAAACAACAGGAGAAAATCCGTAGCTTTCGGTAAGCAAAAAAATCTTAGCAGCGAAACCTCCGTTCGCAGTGAATTAAAATTCATCCAATAGTCTGGTTTCTGATACACATTTTGTTTGCCATTGGTCGTTAGAGGCCGTA
>JBDTJV010000494.1:0-2612 GCA_039935675.1 Ginsengibacter sp.
ATGATTACGAACCTACGCAAGCAGGAAGAGCCATCGAATATTTTTTAGATGAACATTTGAGTAACTGGTATGTCCGGCTCAATCGCAGAAGGTTTTGGAAGCCGGCAGATACAAATAATCCGGAAGGCGCCAAAGATAAACTCTCTGGCTACCAAACCTTGTACGAGTGCCTGCAATCGATCAGTAGATTAATTGCCCCAATTGCACCTTTTTTTGCCGATTGGCTCTTCAAAAATCTAAATGAGGTTACCGGCCAGATCCAGGCAGATTCTGTTCATTTAACCGATTTTCCAAAGTACGATACCTCCCTTATCGATACGAAATTAGAAGAGGAGATGAAATTAGCCCAGGATATTTCTTCGCTGATATTATCGCTACGCAAAAAGGTAAATATCAAAGTTCGCCAACCTTTACAAAAAGTATTGATTCCTGCAATTGACAGTCAATTTGAAGAAAAGATAAGGATCGTAGAAGCGATCATAAAATCTGAGACGAACATCAAGGAAGTGGAAATTTTGCCCGCTAATAATAATTTTATTAAGAAGAAAGCGAAGGCAAACTATAAAACTTTAGGTAAAAAACTGGGAACGAGAATGAAATGGGCGGCTTCAAAAATTGCTGAAATGGACGATTCCTCTATTCAAAAAGTTTTGGAAGGTGATTTTTCATTAGTGGGTGAAGAAAATGAGGAGCCGGTTTTAATTGCCGTTGAGGATATTGAAGTGACTACCAACGAAATTCCTGGCTTTGAAATAGCCGTAAAAGGGAACCTGACCGTGGCCCTTGATTTGACGATTTCCGACCAATTAAAGAAGGAAGGATTTGCCCGGGAATTCGTAAACAGGATCCAAAATATAAGAAAAGACAAAGAATTAGCAGTTACTGATAAAATAGTGCTAATTGTACAGGAAAAAGATAATATCAAAGCGATTATTACAGAATTTAATAATTATATTTGCGCGGAAATTTTGGCAGAAAATGTCCAATTTTCTGGCGGGATTTCGAACGGCATAGCGATAGATGTCAATAACGAAACTTTTACTGTCAGTATCACAAAAAAAAGCTTTTAACGTATGGCCACAAAAAAGACGACAACTAAGGTTGCATCAAAGACAAAACCAGGTAAGGCAGTTAAGTCTGCTCCGTTAAAAAAGTCAAAATCTGGTAGTTCGGTTTCATCAGTCAAACCGGCCTCCAAAAAGGTGGCTGCTAAAAAAGTGGCTGCGAAAAAACCAGTTGCTAAAAAAGCGCCAGCTAAAAAGGTGGTTGTGGCCTCAAAAGTGAAAAAGACAGTGACAAAATCGCCGGCTAAAAATACGGCACCCAAATTGAGTAAAAGTGGAAAAGAAACCGGTAAAATAAAAAAACTGCAACCGGATAAAAAAGCCGCTAAAACTGAAGCTAAAAAAGCAGTAAAGGAAAAATTATCAGCTAAAAATCAGGCAGTAAAGAAACCGGCACAACCCGGCAAAAAATCTGCCTCTAAAAAGGAAAACACTATGACAAAAAATACAGCGACAGATAAAAAGACGACTATTCAGAAACCTGCAAAGCAAATTGCTTCTGAAAAAGTAGCCTCTCAGCCTATCGCTATGACCAAAGATCATAAGGCCGAATTAAAGAAAGCAATGGCAAAAATAAAAGCGCAGAAAAGCGAAGAGAAAAAAACAAAGAAGGAATTTGTAATGCCTAAAACAAACACTGAAAAGGCCCGCAAATATGAACCGGAGTTTACAAAATCCGTTTTAGATCAGTCACCTGCTGAAAATACCGGCCCTACAATGCGCTATAGTGACAATGAATTGGTCGAATTCAGGGATTTAATAACCAGGAAATTAGAAACTGCTAAAAAGGAACTTGGATACTTACAAGGACTTATCACACGTAAAGACCAAATGGGCGGGGATGAAAGTGATAACCGCTATATGACCATGGAAGATGGCAGCCTGAGCATGGAAAGAGAACAATTGAGCCAGATGGCCAGCCGCCAGATCACTTTTATTGATCATTTGGAAAAAGCGATGATGAGAATTGAAAACAAAACCTATGGTATTTGCCGCGTTACCGGCAAACTGATCGATAAAGCAAGGTTAAGGGCTGTACCTCATGCAACGCTTTCTATTGAAGCAAAAATGGGAACCGCTAAATAATATTGGCTAAATAATTTTTTAGGTGAGAATTGCGAAAGCAATTCTCTTTTTTTTTACAATTAATGATTTGTGAATACAAAAATCTATTAGCCGTTAGAGAAAGAGAAATCCCTGCTACTTGTTCGTTTACTGGAAGATCATTTTAAGTTCAATTGCTTCACCTCTACATTGCCGGAAAGTATTTAAGTAAGATGTTCGCATATTAGGTGGCAGCAAAAGCCAGAGTAGCCAGGTAAAGAGTAGCATCTTTTATTTTTAATATTTCTGTTCCGCAGGAATCCAGCGTAGCACCGGTGGTTATTACATCGTCAACCAGTAATATTTTTTTCCCTTCCAATTCTCCGGGATTGGTGACATGGAAAATGCCATCAACATTTTTCCATCTTTCCAAACGATGTTTTTTTGTCTGGGTTTCGGTAAAAACTTTTCGGATCACATTATTTTTTATTACAGGCTTATTGA
>JBDTJV010000495.1:0-3516 GCA_039935675.1 Ginsengibacter sp.
AAATGAAAGACTTCAGATACTTGCAAGTAATTCTTCCGTTGAAGTGCATGTTCAAGGATAATATTTGTATCCAGGTAAATTTTAATGGCCATGTTTTCCTCTTAAATATAATTCGTGCAGTTCCTCATCAGTGTGATCTCTATATTCTTTCAAAATACCTATAAGACTATCCGAAACAAATTTTTTCTTTTTATCGCGACTTGTTAATTTTTTAAAATAAGATTCAACAATTTCAGAAACACTGGTACCTTGTTTCTGTGCATATTCTTTTGCAGCTTCAATGGTGCTTTTATCGAATCGAAGGTTGAGAGTTGCTTTTATATTTGTGCGCATAATTTACACAGTTGTACGCATAATAATTCGAAAATTAAATTGCTTGATAAAGAGCGTCTTTTATAATTCTAATCAAAACAAAAATTCAGGTTATTTATTCGTTCACTGTAACTAATCCGATATTATATTCTTATTATTCAACATTTTACTCCTCTAATTTTACTCTTCTCAACTCCAATAAATTCAAACCGTTTGGGATAAAATTTTTGACATAAGGTTGTACCATCCAAATTACCATATCATACCACAAAGGTACTACCGGCGCATCGTTCATCGCTACCTGGTCAGCTTGTTGATAAATTTTATAGCGGACAGAATCACTTTTTTCTGACAAAGATTCTTCATATAATTTATCAAATTTTGGATTGTTATATCTTGTATAATTCGGAGGCGCCGGATTTTTTCCGTAAAAAACACTTAGGAAATTTTCAGCATCAGGATAATCAGCAATCCAGCTTCCGCGAAAAAATAGCGCTTCTGATTTGGCAGTTTGCTCAAGCAATAAACTTTTCTGAATTACTTCAACATTTATTCTAATGCCGATTTGTTGTAATTCATTGGCAATATAGCTTGCCAGATCAGCGTATAAAGGGACAGTGAGCAACTTTATAGGCGGCAAACCAACTCCATTAGGATACCCGGCTTCTCTTAATAATTGTAAAGCTTTTGCCGGATCGTAATGATAACCTTTCACAACAGATGAATCAAAAGAAGGAAATGCTGCAGGAATAAAACCACTTTCCGCAGGAATGCCAATCGAATTGCGGATGTAAAGCATCATCTTTTTTTTGTTAATTCCGTAGTTAATTGCCTCCCGGATTTTTAGATTACGAATGGGAGAATTTTTTACAATATCCAAACTACTATCACACAAAAAACCCAGGTATTCTATCGTAAGCGCCGGATGCTTTACTAAAATAATCTTGCCAACCCAGTCTTTGCGAAGCGTACCACTTTTTGTGAGCACTTCATCTTTAAAAGAAGGATCTATTTCGTTTACAAAATCCAATCTTTTTTGCTGAAATTCTAAAAATTCAGTGGCTTTGTTTTGCAGGAAAGTAATCTTGATCCCATCTACATAAGGAAGCCTCGCACCGGTGCTGTCTTTTTCAAAATAACGAGGATTTTTTTTCAAAACCATTGCCTGTTCTTCTTCCCAGGCCACCAGTTCAAAAGGGCCGGTACCACAGGGATGCCGACGAAAATCTTTTCTATATTTTTCAACGACTTCTCTTGGAATAATGGAACAATATTGCATGCTCATCACGCCCAGGATCGGGTGAAAAGGCTTTAATAATTTTAATTGAAATGTGCTGTCATCAATTGCCGTAAATGGATGAATGGTATCTACTCTTCCATTAAATATCCAGGCACCGCTGCTGGCAGTTGCAGGATCCTGGATGCGTTCAAAACTATAAACCACATCTGATGCGTTCATTTTCCTGCCTTTGCCGTTGGGAAAAGCGGGATTATCCTGGAAATAAACATCAGTACGCAGGTGAAAAGTAAAAAACAGATTATCAGGAGAAATGTCCCAGCTTTTTGCAAGCGAAGGAATGAGATTTAAATTATTATCTGTCTGAACAAGCGTATTGTAAACCTGGTGAATCACCCACATAATAGATTGGCTTTTCGCAAAAGCAGGATCAAGCGTTGCGATACCTGATTGTTCATTATAACGAAAAATGTTTTTTACTTTTTCATGATGGTTACAGGATGATATAAAAAGAAAAAGAAAAGCAAAGAAAAAGAGGAGAAAAAATTTAGTAAAATAAAATGGCCTCAAAGGAAATTGTTTTTTTAACTGCATCTTTGTTATAAAAAAATTAAATTTAGTTAATGAAGCGAACATGATTGCAAGAAATCACACAGAATTATGAAAAATAACAAAAAATGCAACCATTGAGTTCCATTTGCCCTTAAAAAAAAGTAAATAATTTTAGATGAAAAAGATAATTGCGGTATTAAGTTTTACACTTCTGATTTTTAATTTTTCATTGGGTCAGCAATTTACGCACGCTGATACGCTTCGAGGGTCAAACGGACCCGGAAGAAGCTGGTGGAACGCTACAAAATATGATCTGCATATTACATTTAACCTGGAAGATAGCAGCATCAGCGGTTACAACCAGATCAGTTATAAAGAATTAACCCCGCGGCATCCGGATTTTTTCCAGATCGATCTGCAGGAGCCGATGATAATCGATTCTATTTTTTCAGAAACAGGAAATCCGTCTTTTCCTTTAAATAAAAGAAAATTATCTTTTACCCGGGATGGAAATGCCTGGTTTGTTTATTTGCAAAATCAACAATCATCTGTAACTGCAAAGCACGATATTAATAAAATCATGGAAAAGCAAAATTCCGGAAAGGTTACGCTCAGCGGTTATAATACAAAAGAAATTTCAAACCTGGTTATTTATTATCATGGAAAACCAGTAGTAGCAAAAAATCCACCCTGGGATGGAGGTTTTGTTTATAAGAAAGACAAAGATGGAAATCCATGGGACGCCGTTGCGTGCCAGGGTTTGGGCGCCAGCGTTTGGTACCCATGTAAAGATTACCAGGGCGACGAACCGGATAGCGCAGAGATGCATTTCACAGGGCCTTCTGATTTGCAAATTATCGGTAATGGGAGATTAAGAAATGAAAAAAATAATGGAGATGGAACTACGGAATATACGTGGGCTGTTGTAAACCCGATTAATAATTACGACATCACTTTTTACATAGGAAAGTTTGTTCATTTTGGTCAAATTTATAAAGGCGAGAAAGGTGATCTGACCATGGACTATTGGGTGCTGGATTCAAATCTTGAAAAAGCGAAAGTGCAATTTAAAGATGCACCACGCATGATGAAAGCTTTTGAATATTGGTTTGGGCCTTATCCGTTTTATGAAGATGGGTACAAATTAGTGGACGCTCCTTACCTTGGAATGGAACATCAAAGCGCGATAGGGTATGGCAATCATTATAAGATGGGATATAACGGTCATGATCTTTCAGGAAGCGGATGGGGATTGAAATGGGATTTTATCATCGTACATGAAAGTGCGCATGAATGGTTTGGAAATAATATCACTTCTGTAGACCTGGCTGATATGTGGATTCATGAATCTTTTGCCAATTATGCTGAGGCGCTTTTTACAGGATATTATTACGGGAAAAAAGCAGCAGACGAAT
>JBDTJV010000496.1:0-7650 GCA_039935675.1 Ginsengibacter sp.
ATCAAAGATAAGTTTGATGCCACGAAGTGTATGCGAATTAAAAATAGATTGCAAATATTTTCACCAAAAAATAAACTTAATCCTCCTTTTTTGTGGCTTTATCCACAACAGATTTAAAAATGTTGATAAAAAAAAATGAAATATTTTTTCTTAAAGCAAAATTTATTTTTAATATTGTGTAAGGAAATTTATTTCCTGTACTTACTAACCCATCTATATAACAAAGCCCGCTCAAATTATTGTCGGGCTTTATTATTTTTTAGAAGCTTTTTTCTTCTATTTTTAAAAATTATTTTCTTTTATTTTATAAAAATATTTTTTCTTGTTTTCTAATTTCATCATCCATAAACCATTCAATGTGTTGTCGCAATTTTCTTCACAAGACGACAAAAAATCATTAAAGGATTTTTTTGATGTTCCGCTGGAAGTATATCCTGTAGGGCGTTTGGACTATGACAGTGAAGGACTTCTTATATTAACCGATGATAAAAAGCTGAATAAATATTTGCTGGATCCAATGCATGATCATGAGCGCGAATATTGGGTGCAGGTCGAAGGAACCATTACACCTGAGGCTATCAATCAATTGCAAAATGGAGTCACCATTAATGTGAACGGGAAAAATTATCACACAAAAAAATGCCGGGCAGAAATTTTTTTGCAACGTCCTGTTGTTAGCGAAAGATTTCCACCGATCCGGTTTAGAAAATTAATTCCGGACAGCTGGATAAAAATATTTTTAACAGAAGGTAAAAACCGGCAGGTAAGAAAAATGACAGCGTCTGTAGGTCATCCAACTTTGCGATTAATAAGATACGGGATTGAAAAAGTTTCTCTCGAAGGTCTACCTCAGGGCGAAATGAAAAAGATAACTACACAAGAATTGTATAACTTGCTGCAAATTCACAAAAGATAATTACTATGCTAAAATCAATGACAGGATTTGGAAGATCTGAGCAAACAATTGGAGACAAAAATTACCTCGTAGAAATCAAATCACTAAATGGAAAACAACTGGATATTAATTTAAAAATTCCCCCACTTATTAAACCGTACGAATTTGATATCCGCAATCTTTTGCAGGAAAGCTTGTTGCGTGGGACTGTGGAGTGTCTGATCGTTATCAAACAAAACGGGGCTACCAAACCTGTAGTCATCAACACGGACCTGATCAAATCCTATTACAAACAAATAGAAAAATTAGCCGGAGAGCTGGGTATTGATACACAATCAGTTTTATCCTCGTTGATAAGGTTGCCGGAAGTTGTTTCACCGAGCAACGAAATATTATTACCTGAAGACTGGAAAAGTCTGAAAAGTGTTATAGACGAAGCTTTGCTGGAATTAAACACTCACCGGATAGAAGAAGGAAAATCATTAGAAAAGGAACTTTTGCTACGCATAAAAAATATCCAGGCGCAGGAGGGAGAAATTCTGAAACTCGAGCCGGAACGAAGAAAAAGAATGAGAAATGAATTGATACAGTTGTTGGAAGAAAACGTAGGAAAAGAAAATTATGATTCCAACAGGATGGAACAGGAATTGATCTATTACATTGAAAAAATGGATATAAGAGAAGAGCAGGTTCGGTTGAAAAATCATTGCGAATATTTCGTTTCTATTATTGAAAATGGGGAAGAGGCAAAAGGAAAAAAATTGTCCTTCGTTGTCCAGGAGATTGGTCGCGAAATAAATACAACCGGCTCGAAAGCTTACGATTCTGAAATCCAAAGATGTGTAGTGCTTATGAAAGATGAGCTGGAAAAAATGAAGGAACAAACTTTCAATATTCTTTGATCGGCATCTTTTGAAATTATTTTTTAAAATGAAATTGAAAAAAATTTTTGTTGTTTTAATCGTTCCATTCTTTTTTGCATCGTGTATCAAAGCCGGACTTTTTGAGAAGCAAGCTACAGTTCCGTCTCAGCAATGGTATTATGATTATGTCCCAAAATTTACATTTAATATTGACGACACCACTTCTCTCTACAATGTCTTCGTTATTTTGAGACATACGGATCTATATGAATACAATAATTTATGGCTGAGAATAGGTTTAAAAACTCCTACAGATTCTTTTAATTATCAAAACGTAAATGTAGTGTTGGCCACCGATTCAAAAGGATGGGAAGGAACCGGTATGGACGACATCTTCGAAGTGAGGAAAAGTATTTCGGCAGCTCCTTTCTCCTTTAAAAAGCCAGGCGATTATACTTTTTCAATCAACCAGATCATGCGGCAAAATCCACTGAAGCATATTTTGAACATTGGCATACGGGTAGAAAAAGTAAAATTGTGAACAGCAGTAATTGCCACTGTGCGGAGTATTTTATTGATTTAAAATTTTTAAAATGCCTTATTCCGTTTCCAGAAAAAAATTGAAGGTCAGAGCCGTAAAAATCGTTTTCATTTTATACTGGATTTTACTTGCCTATATTTTTGCAGCTTTAATCTTTTGGTTCCTTACCCTCGCCAGGCAAAATTACCAGCTTACCCAGTTCCGCATCCAGACTGTAGATATCCATGTTGATAATTATCACGAAAAAATAAATAAGATCATTTCAGATAATAAGCGCAAAACCGCCCAATACATTGGAGAGGGAGCCACTTTTCTATTTTTCATTGTAGCGGGTGCAATTTTTGTTTTCAGGCTCATCAGGAACCAGCTTCGTCAGTCCCAGCATCAGCATGATTTTATCATGGCCATAACCCATGAACTAAAAACACCTATCGCAGTTACCAAGCTGAACCTGGAAACGATGCAGATAAGGAAACTGGATAGTAATCAACAGCATAAATTGATTACGAGTACGCTACAGGAGGCGAACCGCCTCAATGCACTTTGTAATAATATGCTATTGCTAAGCCAGATGGACGCGGGAGGTTATAAGCTTACCAAAGAAAAATTTGATATTTCCACTCTTGCTTCCGACAGCGCAGAGGATTTTATTGAACGTTTTCCCGACCGAAAAATAAAAGTGGCCATTACCAATCCAATTATTTTTAGTGGCGACCAGCTTTTATTACAGTTAGCGATTAACAATCTTTTAGATAATGCAATCAAATATTCAGCAAAAGACGGTGTAGTTTTGATCAAAGTTTTTTTTGAAAATAAAAAAATCTTTCTCCAGGTGATAGATGAAGGTCCTGGAGTAATAACTGAAGAAAGAGAAAAGATTTTTGAAAAATATTTTCGGGGAACTAACCGACAGGTAAAGGGAACAGGACTTGGTCTTTATCTAACCAGGCAGATTGTAATTCAACATGGGGGCAAAATAAGCCTGAAAAACAATACTCCTGGTGGGTCAATTTTTGAAATGCAATTTAAATTTTCCAAAAACAATAATTAAAAATTGATATTATGCGACAAAGAAATCTTTCCATCCTGCTGGTTGAAGATGAAGAAAATCTCCAGGATACATTGAAATTAAATTTCGAAATGGAAGGTTATGACGTTACTTCCGCCTACGATGGAGAGCAGGCTTTAAAAACGGTGCATAAAGAATATTTCGACCTGATTGTGCTGGACGTAATGCTGCCTGAAATTGATGGTATATCTGTTTGCGAGAATATTAGATTAAGCAATACAGAGGTTCCTATCCTTATGCTGAGTGCCAAAAATCAAAGTAAAGACCGAATCCTGGGTTTAAAAAAAGGCGCAGACGATTACGTGACAAAACCTTTTAGCCTGGAAGAATTGCTCATCAGGGTAAAACTTTTGATCAATAAAAGCCAGAAAATATCTTCGAAAGAACCAGTAGCTGAAAAATTTAATTTTGGAAAAAATCTGATCAATTTCAAATCCCTGGAATGTACTACAAAAGCAGGAGATGTTGTTCCACTGACTAAAAAAGAAGCCATGCTTTTAAAGCTGCTGATCGAAAATAAAAATGAAGTAGTTACCCGTGAAAAGATTCTTCAATCCGTTTGGGGTTACAATGTATATCCTACTACGCGCACTGTTGATAATTTCATTCTAAACTTCAGAAAATATTTCGAAGATGATAGCCGCAACCCAAAATATTTTCATTCAATAAGAGGCATAGGTTATAAGTTCACTAATAATTAATTCGCTAATGTGCTATTGGGATGAGAAGCTAATGTGCTGATTAAAAATACCCCCTATTTATTCGTCTACTATAAAATAATCTGTCCGACAATTATATTTCGGCTGATTAATAATTAGCAACTTATCTAATTGGCTCATCAACTAATTAAGAACATACCTGCTTATCCAGCAATGAAACCACTTCGGATGCTTTATCAAAAACATTATTAAGCTCAAGCATGTTGGATGTTGGGGAATAAAGATTCAATTCCACTTCATTAAGCAAGGAAGTAAGCATTAATGAAGTACCGAGACTTACATTACACTTGTCTAATTCTTCATTTAATCTTTTTTTGGAAAGTTCTGTAGGCGGAACATTCAATTTAACCGCCAGGTAATTTTTTAAGGAAGCATCCAGCGTTTGATAAAATTCCTTACTGTTCTGTGCTACCATTTTTGCATGCGCCGACATTAAAGGATTCAGAGGAATTTTAAAATCTTTTTTCGGCACCTCTATTTCATTTTTAAGATCATCCAACTTTACATCTTTTTCCAGGTCGTCTTCTTTTTTGTTCTTTTTGATACGGAAAAAGATCGTAAAAAAAATGATCAGACAAAATAAAGCAATTCCGCCAATCCATTCTGTAGTTTTAGAAATGAGCCCGTTTTTTTCAGCGTTGCTCCTGGCTGATGAATTGACAAAAGGATTATTTGAAATCCCTTTTCCTTTGCTAACCGTTACGGCGAAAGAACCTGTCTTCATCGTTTTATAGCTAGAAGTCGCAGGATCGAAAAATGGAAATGATATGGAATCGATCGTATATTTTCCAGGTTTTGAGATGGTAAAAGGATAAGAAAAAGTTTTACTTCCTGCCATAGGAACCATTGTTTTATCTACATTATCGCTCACTTTTGCATCATACCCATCGATGCCTTGTGGCCATTTTATTTCCGGAGCATTTATTAACTGGATGTTTCCCTTTCCTGTAATGGTTACTTTAAGAGTTCCGGCATCATCAGTTGTAAAATTATTTTTTGCCAAAGTCGCCGTGATCGAAAAATCTCCAACAGCGCCCCGGAAATCTGCGGGCTTGGTTTCTGGTGGTAGAGGTTTTACATGAATTACCAAAGGAGCAGATTGGAGCGTAATATTTTTTACAACCTGGCCTTCAGCAGGAATTGCACCAGATCCAAAATTTTGAAACATATCAAACAAATCGCCACCCTGGGAATTCAAATATTGAGACTTAATAAAAGTTATTTGGTTGGTAGCAATGACTGGATCAAGCGTGAAATCCCCTGGTTGCAATGGATATAATTCCACCTTACGAATGGTATACACATTATACAAACGTCCATTGTATTTTTCCAGGGAAGAATTATTATTTACATCCAGGTCGTTCACAGAAAAACCATCAAATGACGGTGCATTGGTAATAGTGGTTTCAGAAGGAAGCCTTGTATATAGCTTATAAGTAGCCACGAGTGGTGATCCTACAAAACAACTGGTTTTACTAACATCGAGTTTTAAAAAAATATTTTTTGCAGCTTTATCCTCCACATTCTCCCCTGGTTTTAAAATATAATCATCAAATTGGTGAGTAACCGGTGCGGGAGGAAAATCTAAATTGAAATTAGGAACGGGGGAAGAATTTTGAGAATTGTTTGGCTGGGATTGTGCAACAGAGCCATTCACAACTTGAATAGTTATTGGATCGGTTTTATACGTTTTTCCATCGGCGATGGCAGTAGCAGCACCTATGGTAAAAGTCCCTGTAGAATTTGGTTTTAAGGAAAACCCAAGAGCAACATACTGGCTGATTTTTCCATTGATATTAGATTGGCTCCTTTCCTGGTTAGGGCCTGATACGATTGAGAAATTATTAAAAGATGGTGGCGTGATATTATCTACGCTGGAAGCATTTTCAACCTTAAACTGAATTTGCAACACATCGTCTTTACCAATTTTCTTATCCGGGCAAGCCACTGAAAATTTTACTTGCGCAAAAGTTGTTTGAGCGAAAAAAACAGTACTGAATATTAAGGATAAAAGAAAAAACTTTTTAAAATAAGATTGTAAAAATGGACTCATTTCTTTTCAAAAGTTGAATTACAAAATTACCTTTAATTGAAACTAAAAAAAGGTTAATACGATTCGCCGCTGTTAAAAAATGCTTTAAAATAAGCAGGTTATTGAATGCAAATTATTCATTTGTACAAATAAAAATACTTTTTCCGACACTCCTGATTTTTTATTTATTGCCTTTATTAAACTTCGATTGGCACTAAATAAGAATCATGAAAATTTCTTTGTTTACTGAGAAATATCAATATTTAAGACTATTACCAGCTTAGGAAATATAAAGCAATTTATTGAAGTGATAATTTTCTAATTCTTTAAAAACTTATATTTGAAATGTAACTAGCATAGAAAAAGAAATGAAATACGAAATAAAGCCGTTACCTCCTAATACAGATATTGAAACCAAGTCAATTTTAAAAAGACTGTCTTTGGCACATCGCTATTTGGCGGAATTAAAAGGAAAATCTGCTACTATTCCAAATGAAAACATATTAATCAATACATTGTCGTTACAGGAAGCGAAAGATAGTTCAGCAATTGAAAACATTATTACAACTCATGACGAATTATATAAAGCGCAATTATTTGAAAATTTAATCTCAGATGCCTCCGCTAAAGAAGTAAATCTCTATGCAGATGCTTTAAAATTTGGTTTTAACCAAGTTAGAAAACAAAAACTCATCACCAATAATCACATTCTTACGATTCAGAGAATTCTCGAAAAAAATGATGCTGGATATAGAAAATTACCAGGAACGGCATTAATAAATGATGCTACAGGTGATACAGTTTATACTCCACCACAGGAATATCATACAATAGTCAGATTAATGGAAAATTTGGTTGCATTTATTAATGACGAAAATTTAAGCGATGCAGATCCACTTACAAAAATGGCCTTATTACATTTTCAATTTGAAAGCATACATCCTTTTTATGACGGTAATGGTCGAACCGGACGTATTCTAAATATTCTCTACCTGGTTCAACAAGGTTTACTTGATCTCCCAATCCTTTATTTAAGTCGCTTTATAATTCAGCATAAGGGTGATTATTATCGATTGTTGCAGGAAGTTCGTGAAAAGGGAAATTGGGAAGAATGGATTTTATACATACTTGAAGGAGTAGAACAAACTGCAAAAGAAACGATTGAAATAATTAGTGGAATTCGTGAACTGATGCAGGATTTTAAGCATCGCATGAGGAAAGAATTGCCTAAATTATATAACCAGGATCTCCTGAATAATATTTTTAAGCATCCCTATACAAAAATTGAATTTGTAATGGAAGATTTAAATATTAAAAGAAAAACAGCCACTAAATACTTAGATCTGCTAGTTGAGAATGGATTTATGAAAAAACAAAAAATTAGTAGAACCAATTTCTATATTAACGAACAGTTGTATTTGTTACTTAGAGGAAAAAATATTTCCGATAATAATGTCGATCCTATTAAAACTGTAAGTCTTTAAAATTAATTTCATTTTGAGGTTAAAGAATAAAGTGTAAAAGGACATAA
>JBDTJV010000497.1:0-2723 GCA_039935675.1 Ginsengibacter sp.
TCCCCTCCATATTATAGATCTGTCTGAAAACCAAACGTCCGATTCTGCCGAAACCATTAATGGCAACTTTTACTGTGCTCATAATCTTTTTTGTTTTATTTTAAAATTAAGGTTGCAAAATTAAGCAATTGTGAAAGAAAATGAATAGATTAAAAATTATCATTTTTTGATAGGTTTTTATCTGGAAGAATTAACCTGGTTTTCTGCCTGGGGGAAATTTAGAGAAATGTAATAAAGTTTATCATTTAGTGTACTACTCAAAACCTGCCTTTTGGCGAAATCATTTGTTTATTAGTTGAAAAGGAAACTTTTATTTCAGTTATTTTTTTCCACTTACATATTTATTATCTTTTAAATAAAAACGGTATGGCAACAAAGCATCTGCACCTGCACTTTCTACACCGATTCTTTTGGTAACGCCAATTTGTTCGTCAGGAATTTTTTCTTCATTATCCAACAGATAAATTTCTTCGTCCAAAAGATATATGCCTGAATGATGTTTATAGATTCCGAGCGATTTTCCCACATTTCCCGGTCCGCGGGTAATTGTTTTATCTAATATTTTTTTACTGGTTCTTTCCATCATTATTTCGATTCCTTGTACAGGTTCTACAGCGCGAATTAAAACTGCATCGGGGATTTCCTTTTCATTGGTAACTATGTTCAGCATCTGGTGCATTCCGTAACAAATATAAATGTAAGCAGTGCCGGGCGAGGAATACATGTGTTCATTCCTTGCAGTTCTTTTTCCGGAAAACGCGTGGGATGCTTTATCAATAATTCCAGCATAAGCTTCCGTTTCCACAATTTTACCGGAAGTAATTTTTCCATCAAACCGGGTAACTACTATTTTACCCAAAAGATCACGAGCGATTTTTACAACATCTTTTCTGTTGTAAAATGATAGAGGAAGTTTTTTCATTTGAAGGACGACTTTATTTTTTGAAGGCAAAGTAAATTATATTTGTTTCCGGCGTCTTTCAAAAATACTCATTGCTGAAATAATTATAAATGATATACCTGGTTCCATCTTTCCTATCCGAAAATGCAGTTGAAACAATTCCGGAATATATCATAACTGCTGTGAAAAATTCCCAGGTAATTTTCGCGGAAAACGAAAGAACAGTGCGGCGGTTTTTAAAAGCAATGGACAAGGAAATAGTGATTGATAATTTTGAATGGTTTGCGATTCACAAAGTGGAAGAGGCACAAACCAATACTTTCAAACAAAAAATAAAAGAAGGAAAAAATATAGCAATTATCAGCGAAGCTGGTTGTCCGGGGATTGCAGATCCGGGCCAAATTTTGATCAGGGAAGCGCAAAAATTAAATGCTGAAATAAAACCACTTGTTGGCCCCAGTTCTATCCTGCTGGCGTTGATGGCGAGTGGATTTAACGGACAACATTTTTCTTTTCACGGTTATTTACCAATAGATAATTTGGAAAGAATAAAAAAAATACAACAATTAGAAGAAGAATCTGTTCAAAAAAACTGTACCCAAATTTTCATTGAAACGCCTTACAGGAATAATAAAATGCTGGAAACAATCCTGAACCATTGCCACGCTACAACTCAATTGTGTATTGCCTCAGAAATTACTTCCTCTAATGAATTTATTCGATCGAAAAGTATTGCTGATTGGAAAAAAGAATCAATTGATTTACACAAAAAACCAGTTATCTTTTCATTGCAGGGTTGAGTAACTTTAGATGTCGATCATTTCCCAGACTCCATTAGATTTCTTGCAGTAAATGAAGTTTTAATGCGAATTCTTATTTTGGCTAAAAGTCCCTTTGGGAAAAGTTTTTTATTACCAATTAATATTAACCAGGCATCCTGGTAATATATTTTTCCATTTGTTTTACCTGGTCAACGATCTGGGGAGTTGTAGGTTTTAAAGATTTTACTTTTCTAAAATATTCTTTAGCAGCGCGAAATTCTCTTTTATTGATCATAATAGAAGAAAGTTGCAGGTAAGCGGCAGCCTGGTTTTCCTTGTCAGGAAGGCCGGAACGGATTGCCTGGCGGATATAATTTTCGGCTTCTCTTATATTTCCTTTTTGCATCGCAAGCATTCCCAATTGTAATTTATTCGCTCCTTCCGCTTCTTTCATCGGCATCCCAAGACTAAGGCTTTTTTTCATGTGCGCTTCCGCACTGTCATAATCCTGGTTTGCCATTGCCAGGTTTCCTTTTAATGTATAATAGACAGAGCGAACTGGTTTAATCAATAAACCTGGAAACCAGATCGAATCGACGACTTTTTGCGCTCCCGCCATATCTCCAGCTTCCATATATCCCTGGATCAATCGCATTGGACCAAAAAGAAAATGCCCTACTACCAAAATCAGCGCAATTAAATATAGTACAAATGCCTGCCAAAAACCTGCCTCCACATTAACCAAAATCCCTAACAATAAAAAGATACCTCCCAATAAAAGACGGTACTTAATAACAACATTCAAAAACTTCATATTCGGTTTATTTTCTATTTTTTAAAAAGCTGGTAACAGCCGGCAAATTTACGATTATCAAATCAATAGTGGGAAATAGAAGAAATGGTTTTAGGGATACGATAAATGTTATTTCGCAGGAATTTCTTATTGCCTGGTATTAGGTTATTTTGAGGAGAATTTGAATAATACATTTTCATCAAGTGATCCATAAACCGGGATCCCGATTCTTTTCAAAGAAGTAAAAGTATTGTAGTCCCGACAAGAA
>JBDTJV010000498.1:0-6245 GCA_039935675.1 Ginsengibacter sp.
GTAACCGTTATCAATCCTGAATCTTCCAGGGAATGGATAAAGGAATATTCAATGTTATGATAGATGCAAAAATCTTCAGCGGGTATTAATTCTTCGTTTTCCATATCAAAAAATTTATGACGCTAATTTTGATAATTCAGTAAATAATTCTTTTTGCTTAGGGCTTAAATTGGTCGGTAATTTTATTTCCCATGTCAGATATAAATCACCAAACTGACCTTCACTTTTATAAACCGGGAACCCTTTTCCTTTTAAACGAATTTTTGTTCCATTCTGCGTTTCAGGATTTACTTTCAATTTTATTTTACCACTTAATGTATCAATTGTTTTTTCTCCGCCGAGCAATGCGGTGTATAAGTCAACGTCTTCAGTTTTATAAAGATCATTTCCTTCACGCTTGAATGCAGTATTATTATTAATTACAAAAGTGATGATCAGATCTCCATTAGGTCCACTATTAGCGCCGGGGCTTCCATATCCCTTTAGTTTTATTTGCTGGCCATTTTCAACGCCTGCAGGAATCGTTATCCTTACATTTTTCCCATTAATGGTTAATGTTTGCTTATGCGTGGTAAATGCATCAGATAAGTTTAGTTGTAATTCGGCATTATAATCCTGGCCACGATATTTTGACTGGCTTTTTCTGCCACCTCTTGACCCACCAAAAAGTGATTCAAAAAAATCTGAAAATCCTCCTTCACCTTCCGAAGAATAGGTGTAATCGCCGCCTCCAAAATTTCCGAAGCCGCCACCAAATCCTCCACCGCCTTGTTGTTGCTGCTGCTGACGCGCCTGTTCATATTGGTCAGCGTGTTTCCAGTTTTCACCATGCTGGTCATACTTTTTTCTTTTTTCCGGATCGCTTAACACTTCATTGGCTTCATTGATCTGTTGGAATTTTTTATGCGCTTCTTTATCATTGGGATTTACGTCCGGGTGCGATTTCCTGGCAAGTTTCCGGTACGCTTTTTTTATATCATCGGCGGATGCATTTTTCGGTACGCCGAGTGTTTTATAATAATCAACGAAATCCATTTTTTTCTTTTAGCTTAATAATTTATTGAATAAAATTAATCGTATTATCATTATGTCACAAAATGATTTTCCTGTTTATTTGTTTGTTCACTATCAAAATTAATACCTCTTTCTATTTTTCGAGATTTAAATTCGGTGTTCCTCTAATCGGAAAAGTGATAACAGATTTTATTATATAAAACCATTTGTATTATATCGCTTTAAACTTTTCGATCATTAGTTTTGGATCATCTGCTGTAAAAATTGAGCTTCCGGCAACAAGAATATCGGCTCCTACATGAACAATTTCAGCAGCATTTTCAATTGATATTCCTCCATCCACTTCAATTTTTGATGCTGAGCCAGTATCCTGTATTAATTTTTTTAATTCTTTGATTTTTGGAATGGAATGGCGAATGAAGGATTGTCCGCCAAAACCCGGATTCACACTCATAATAAGGACCAAATCTAAATCTGAAATAATATCTTTCAAAAGACAAACGGGTGTTGCAGGATTAAGAGCCACACCTGCCTTCATTCCCAGCGATTTAATATGCTGGATGTTTCTATGCAAATGCGGGCTCACTTCCAGGTGAACCGTCAGGCTGTTTGCTCCCGCATCTTTAAATTCCTCAAAATATTTTTCCGGTTCCACTATCATCAGGTGTACGTCAAAGAATTTTGTGGTCGCCTGTCGTAATTGTTTTATTACGGGCATCCCATAACTGATGTTGGGAACAAATCTGCCGTCCATTACATCCAGATGGTACCAATCTGCTTTGCTTTCGTTAAGCATTTTGCATTCATCTTCAAGATGTAAAAAGTCGGATGCTAAAAGGGATGGAGCTACGAGTGGCATTATTGATTATTTATTTTTGATTATTGATTGTTCCTTCTTTATTTATTATTTCTATTCCATATTTTTCATTTCTTCAATAGCGCTCACTTCTCATTTTTTTGCAATTTTTGAAGTGCATCCCGCGCTTCTGCGTAATTTTTGTCGTACAATAATGCATTTTGATAACTTTCAATCGCATCATTTTTTTTGTTCAGCTTTTCATAGCATTTGCCCATCCAATAATAGCCTTCATCAAAATTATTCTGAATAGTTACTGCCCGTTTTAACACCGTAATAGCATCCTGGTATTTTGCCATTTGGTATAAAGCAATGGCCTTTTCACGATAGGCATACATATAAGTAAAATCCAGGCTAAGGCAACTGTCGAGAAATGGAATGGCCTTTTGTGATTGACTCTTATAATTGTAATATAGGCCTTTTATAAAATAAGCATCTCGGCCATATTTTGATTTGTTTGAAGTTATAAGTTCATTTGCAATTGTTAAACATTTTTCATTTTTCGTTTCAGCATAAACGGTAGCAAGCGCTACGAGATAATCAGGAAGTGGGTAAATCGAGATAGCATGTTTTAAAGAATTGATCGCATTGCCGGTATCATTATTTTCAAAATATAAAGTAGCCTTAATATTCCACAAATAGGCACTGCCACTGTCTTTGCCGATCTCCTGGTCCGCGATAGAGAGGGCTGAATCGTAATATCCCTTGTTGCGGTAAGCTTCTATTAAATTTTCTTTGAGCATTAAAGAATCAGGATGTTGTTTGATCTCCTGCTTTATTGCTTCTATCGAATTTGGGTCAGGGCCGTGATGATGAACGGGCTTGTCTTCTTCATGGCATGCAGCCAGGAAAAAGAGAATAAGCAAAAAGGAATAAAACATTTTTGTTCGAAACATCTGCAAATTTAATGTACCATGAGGTAAATTGAATGTGTGTGAGGCGAGAAGATATTATTAAATAATTGCCAATTAAAGTTTTTATTAATAATAACGATATAAACCTCACACCAATTCGATCACTTCGCAATCTTTAATCTCTTTCCCATCAATGGAAAACCGCACCAATGTTCTTACTTTATGCCAGCCTTGTTTTCCGGCGGCGCCCGGGTTCATGTGCAAACAATTTAATTTATCATCGTACATAATTTTTAAAATATGAGAATGGCCGCTGATAAAGAGTTGTGGCTGATTTATTATAATCTCATTTTTTGTTTCCGCATTGTATTTGGGAGGATAACCACCAATGTGGCGGATCATCACTTTTACCTTTTCACACATAAAAACCAACTGTTCCGGGTAAACATTATATATATCATTACCATCAATATTTCCATAAACCCCGCGAAGTGGCTTAAAAGATTTTAATTCTTCAGCAATATTTGCATTTCCAAAATCTCCGGCATGCCATATTTCATCACAATTTTTGAAATGTTCAAAAACTGCCGGATCAAGATAATTATGCGTGTCAGAAATAAGTCCGATTCGTGCCAATTTTTTTTATTGCGAAAATAGTTGTTAGTTTTTTAGTTTTTTAGCTTTTGGGTTAATTGGTAATTTGATAATTTGTTGAATTGGAAATTATCATTTCGGGATATTTATTCATTTACCCTTATGATTCTCTTTAAAAACTTTTCGTATCGGTGAGAAGTAGCATCACCTATCTTAAACACGTTTTTTAAGTAACTTTATTCCCTATTTTAAAAAACGTATCAGGTATAATAGAGATTTTCCTAACTCGTACAAAATGAAAATCATATTTATTTGTTGCTTTACTGATATTTCAAACGCGGTATATCAGATATCATACATCGAACATTAAAATATTTAACCTATGCCACATTATCATAAATCCGGTTCCATTCCTCACAAACGGCATACGCAATTTCGTAAGCCAGATGGAACTTTGTATTCTGAACAGTTATTTTCCACCGAAGGTTTTTCATCGGACTCTTCATTATTATATCATTCTCATCCTCCTACACAAATCATTAAAACTGATGAACCATTCAGCGTTATACCTGAAATAGCAGAAGAGAAAATGCTGAAGCATCGCAGCTTCCAGGGATTTAATATTCAACCGGAAAAGAATTATTTAAAAAGCCGAAAACCGGTTTTGGTAAATAGCGATGTTCATATTTCACTGGCAGCTCCCATGGAAAGCATGCACGATTATTTTTATAAAAATGCAGATGCGGATGAGATTATTTTTGTGCATGAAGGAACCGGGAAATTAAAAACTCAATATGGTGAACTTGTTTTTGCTTATGGAGACTACCTGGTAATTCCGCGTGGCTCTATTTACCAAATAGAGTTTGAAACTGGAAATAACCGTTTATTAATAGTTGAATCCTTTAGCCCTGTTCGTTATCCCAAAAAATATTTGAGTAAATATGGCCAGTTGCTTGAAAATTCGCCGTATTGCGAGAGAGATATCCGTGTGCCTCAGAATTTGCAAACAATAGATGAAGAAGGCGATTTTTTATTGATGGTGAAGAAGAGCGGAATGATGTATGGCATTCATTATCTTCATCATCCTTTTGATGTGATTGGGTGGGATGGTTGTTGCTATCCTTTCGCATTTTCCATTCACGATTTTGAACCGATTACGGGAAGAGTTCATCAACCGCCACCCGTACACCTCACTTTTGAGGGGCACAATTTTGTCGTTTGTTCATTTGTTCCACGTTTGTTTGATTATCATCCCTTGTCGATTCCAGCACCGTATAATCATAGCAATATCGATAGTGACGAAATGCTTTATTATGTGGATGGAGATTTTATGAGCAGAAAACATGTTACCCGCGGCATGATTACGCTCCATCCCGGGGGAATTCCGCATGGACCTCATCCCGGAGCTGTCCAAAAAAGTATTGGGATGAAGGAAACAAAGGAACTGGCAGTGATGGTAGATACCTTTCATCCCCTTCAATTAACTAAACAGGCGCTGGAAATTGAGGATGAAAATTATGTCATGAGTTGGGCGGAATAATTGGTTAATTGCCAAATTAGCAATTTTGCTAATTGATTTTTTTCCTAAATTGAGCAAAAATTTTTCAAAATGATAAAATTCAGCGAATTAAAAGTAGGCGATTATGTACTTGGAGAAACTGATGGACAAGCGTGGCGTGGCACGGTAACCACTTTCAACAATGATGAGAAACAAGTATGTGTAGATACCGGAGTACAGGAAATGTATTTCGATCAGGAAGATCTTTATCCACTAACTGTTGACGAAGAACAACTCCTACAATTGAAATTTACAAAACATGTAAATGAAGATGGTTCTGTAAAATATATGAAAGGTGCTTTCAGAATTCAAACCCCTAAGCAGGACGATTTTTCCTCTTTTGAAATATGGTATAGAAATGAAAAAAGGCTCATTACTCATCCCATTCCTGTTCATATTTTACAGAATCATTATAATGCCATGACTAAAGTTCATCTGACCGATGAAGAAATATAAACTATTTTAAATTGGCGGTCATTAGTTGTGTAGACGTATTTGCGTTCTCTGTTATGCCCAAATAATTGAGATGAACAATTGTTTTGCTGTCAATTAATCCGTAATTCGGTGCATAATAGCTATCTATAGCCGAGGTAAGAGCAGCCGCAGGAACTAACGATGAAGAAAGACTGGTAGAAATGTGAATTACGTTGGAATAATTCACGCCATTTACCATTCTTGAAATTCCCTTTTCAACTACAGTGTTGCTAACCGTAAGGGGAATTGGTACAGGGGAATTGGGAATATTATTCAGTGTAAAAGCCTGGCTCCATGATTTATTCACTGCCAAATTATCTGTCAGGTATAATCTTTCGATCTTCTCACCGCCAGTTACGGGAACAGAGTCATATTGATAATAATTGTTGGCCGTAAGGTTCATATACTGGTTGCCACCAGATGAAACATTATAGATGTGATATTTTTTATTATTAATAATTGTATCCTGGGTGCTTGAAGTTAAAGTATAATCAGAATTCTTAGGTATGGTGCCCGATGAATCCACTGTGTGGTAATTCCAACTGCTACCAGCATTTGCGTTTGTATAGCTATCTGTAGCCGGGATAGTATTGTCAGAATTGTTTTTTGTGCAGGAAGTAAAAATAAACGTAGTAAAGCAAGCGATCAAAAAGGTTGTTTTCATTTTTTAATTTTATGGGTAACGGCAAATTTAAAAAAATATTTTTTTCCGCAAAGGTTAGTTAGTAAGAGGTTTGTAAAATAAGCTGAACGGATTTTTAAAAACGCAGTAAAAGATAGTATATTTTTTCAAAAATCAAAATATTAATCTTATCTTTGCGCCTCCAAAAAATATATGGCTAAACAAGCACTCATTAAACAAGATGGAACAATCCTGGAAGCCTTATCCAACGCG
>JBDTJV010000499.1:0-3808 GCA_039935675.1 Ginsengibacter sp.
GATTGAGGTTCTGTTAATTTATCCTCCAGTGATTTATATAAGGTGTTATTTGACGCGGTTATGTTAGTATTAGAAGTGATTAAACTTTTATCCACTACTTTAAATGCATCAATTACCTCGTGAGAAACGTTCAAGGCCAATATCGCCGTAAGTACCAGGTACATTACGTTGATCATTTTTTGCCTCGGATCTCTTGGTAGTCCTGCCATCGTTAATTATTTAGCTTTTTTAGAATTTTAGGATTTTAATATTTATTTTATTCTTACTGCCTTCCCTGCATAGCGCTAAGCATATTGCCATAAACCTGGTTTAATTTTCCAAGGTTGGTTGCCAATGCATTTATTTGGGCTTTGGTAGCCTGGGCGTCGTCAACAGTGGAGATCATTACTTCACTAGCTTTTGCCATTTTACCATAAAAACTATTCAATGTTTTAAGGTGATTATTGCTTTCACTTAATTCAAGTTCATAAATTGTATTCAATGAACCGAGATTTTTTGTAAGTACCTGAACTTGCTCATGAAATCCTTTTGCACTATCTGCTGCACTATTAAAATTGCTCATAGTATTTGCAGAATTAGTATAAGCATCTTTCATAAGCCCAAGAGCATTGGTGGCTTCTTTTGTTTTTGCAGAAAAATCACCGGTTGATTTCACAACATCACCTACTTCGCCAAGTTGGGAAACGGTTGTTCCTAACTTTTGAAAATTTTCACCCAGTCTTTTCATGTTTACCGGAGTAATTTCAGCATCCTTCATCATTTTTTCCATAGAATTTAAAGCAGGATTGCCTTCTACTACAGCGTGAACAGGTGCAGTGGAATGTGCTACTTCATGCGGTTTAGGTTTTACCCATTCTATAATAGCATACACAAGGAAAATGCCTGTTTCTGTCCACATTCCTATGGTTAACATGGTATCGGCAAACGTCTGGTGGGTCAATTTGGCCCAGGCGGCAAAAATTACGACGGCAGCTCCGGCACTTACGAGTACATCAACAAGAGTTAGAAAATTTCTTTTGGGTGGTTGTTGTTTTGTTACGGGATTCATTTTTTTTTAATTTTTTGATTGGATTTGTTTTTTTTCGGTTGGCATAAAAAAATGCCTATATTAATCAATTAAGAATTTATTAATACAGGCAATAAGTTGATGACTAAAAATTTATCTATGAAGTTTTCTGTTATGTAAAATGTTATGATTTTCCTTTTTTGCTGGTAACCGGCGGTAAGTCGATTACGCAACGGAATCCTATATATGATTTAGCTGTATCCTGGTATTCAAAAGTACGGGTGCTGGTGCGTAAATAATAACCTACATCTTTCCAGCTGCCTCCACGGATCACTTTTCTTTTCATGCGTGGCGGATCCTGATCCTGTGCATTCCAACGAATATCCGGGTTCATGTCAGATTGGAAATTATAGCTTCCTTCATAATATAAGGAAGAAGTCCATTCAGCCACATTTCCTGCCATACAATATAATCCAAAGTCATTAGGCCAGTATGCATCCGCGCGCACGGTATAGAAACCTCCATCTTCAGGATAATTACCTCTGCCAGGTTTGAAATTAGCTAAAAGGCATCCTTTGCGGTTTCTTAAATAAGGGCCTCCCCAAGGATAAGGTTCCTGTGATCTGCCGCCTCTTGCAGCATACTCCCATTGTGCTTCTGTTGGCAGCCTGAAATTCGTTTCTGTAGCCCTCTTATGTCCTATTAAATAAGAATTTAAATATAGAGTTCTCCATTCACAAAATGCATTTGCCTGTTTCCAGTTTACTCCTACAACGGGATAATTTCCAAATGCGGGATGGCTATAATATTGCTTCGCCATTGGTTCATTATAAGAATAAGCAAAATCTCTAACCCAAACCAGGGTATCCGGATAAATAGGAATATCCTTTTTAATGATAAAAGCACTACGAGGTACATTCGGATCACGGTTGCTGGCTGCAGCACCATAGTCATAGGTTTCAGAATGATAGATCATTTTAGCAGGATCTATTTCTTTACGTCCAAATATCCTGTTATCCGGTGTTACAATAATTGCATCAATTTTTTCCAAAGTCGCCTTGTCATCCCATTTGATCTTTTTCACTTTTGACCAATCCAAATCCTCGTTTCCATCTGCGTTTGGTTTTACATAACCCATTAATCTACCTGCAATTGAATCACGAACCCAATTGGTAAACTGCCTGTATTCATTATTGGTAATTTCTGTAGCATCCATCCAAAAGCCACTGATAGAAACTTGCTTGTTCCTAGCGGTAAAAGTATAATTTATGTCTTCATCACTCGGACCCATATGAAAAGTTCCAGGTGGGATATAAACCATTCCCGGTGGTTTTGGCAATATATAGCGGCCGGCAGGAGCAACTCCGTGAAGCTGGCCATCGTCAGCAAGTCCTTTGGACTTACCGAACTTACCGCAACCAGTTCCGATGATTGCAGTAGCTGCTAATAGAGTGAAAAACGTGTTTCTCATTATTTTTTACTTTGAAAATAGAGGCAAATGTAATATTAATTTAAAAAAAACTAGTTTTTGCTGCCGTATTTAGAACTACATTAACCGATTCTATTAACGTGCAGATATTTTAATTATTGTAAAAACCTTTCAAATAATTAGTCTTTTTTTGGATAATGAAAGTAATGTTTTTTGGCTCAACTGAAAAAATTATTAACATAAATAGTCAGAAAAGGCAATAAAGAAAAATAAAACTACGAAAAAACAAATTAAAAAGTTCATGTTCGAAAAAAAAATACTGTGGATAATTACGCGATGTTGCTTTTTCTGATTCTTTAAAAATCTTTAATTAATATTAACTGTTGGCTTACAAACGATTCAGCTTCCCCAAACGCAAGCTTTATTTTTCACTTTAATTTTTTACCCCATTTATTAACGTTAAAATAACAAAATAAAAATCACGGGGAAAAGTGGTTTTACTGTGTAAAAAACGAGTTCAATTAACTGTTTAAGTAGTGTTTGTTTCGCTATTTAAATAGTAAATTTGCGATCCCAAATTATGGTTACAAAAAAGAAGCAGCAAACCCCTATTTATAGTGAAAATGAAAATATAGAAATATTTGGTGCCCGGGAGCACAATTTGAAAAATATAGATATTTCTATTCCCAAAAATAAGTTAGTCGTAATAACCGGTATTAGTGGTAGCGGAAAGTCTTCCCTGGCGTTTGATACGGTATTTTCTGAAGGCCAGCGCCGGTATATGGAAAGTTTTTCCGCATATGCCCGGCAATTTCTTGGCGATATGGAAAGGCCGGACGTTGATAAAATCTCAGGCCTCTCGCCGGTCATTTCCATCGAACAAAAAACTACCAATAAGAATCCAAGAAGTACCGTTGGCACAGTTACAGAAGTCTATGATTTTCTCAGGCTACTTTTTGCGAGGGTGGGCGAAGCTTATAGCTACAATACCGGCAAAATAATGGTTAAATGGAGTGAAGAAGAAATTGTTGAGAATATTTATTCAAGGTTTGCCGAAAAAAAACTCGTAGTTCTTGCTCCCCTCATTCGTGGAAGAAAAGGCCATTATCGCGAATTATTCGAAGAAGTGAGGAAAAAAGGGTTTTTAAAAATAAGGATTGACGGAGAGATCAAAGACCTCGTTCCCAAGATGCAAATAGATCGTTATAAAATTCATGATATTGAATTGGTGATCGATCGTTTGGCAGCATCCGCAGATCAAAAAGTGCGGTTGAGTGAAAGTGTCCAAAAAGGATTGCAGATGGGAAATGGCCTTTTGTTTTTATTATTAAATGATGATAACAAGGTTATTCAATATAGCCGCCAATTGATGT
>JBDTJV010000500.1:0-6396 GCA_039935675.1 Ginsengibacter sp.
TCAAGGGTGTGGGTTTACCAATCTAATAGACAATTCTCCATAAGTGAGGCAGTACAAATAGAAGAACAACTTGAAAATTTCAGTAAAGAATGGAATAGTCATGGCAGTCTTCTTAAATCATACGCCAATTTGTTTTTTGGACAATTTATCGTCGTCATGGTTGACGAAAGCCAGGTAAAAGTAGGAGGGTGCAGTACAGATGCTTCTTTAAGGTTTATAAAGAATCTTGAAGATGATTATAACATCCAGCTTCTTGACAGGCAATTGCTTGCTTTTATTGTAAAGGAAAAAATTCAGTTAATTCCTTTATCTATCGTAAATAGCAGTATTGAATCGGATACGGTTACTGCCGATACTCTTTATTTCAATAATACGATTTTAACTAAAAAACAATTGTTGAGTAACTGGATTATACCGGTCAGGGATAGCTGGCTGGCGCAAAGAATTCCTGCGAGTCATCTTTTTAATTGATAACAAAAAAAATGTAAAAAAAGCCAGGATTTTCCTGGCTTTTTTCATTTATATGATTTCATTATTTCTGCAGTGCTTTCTTTAAATCAGCCCAACCCCATTTGTTCACAATCACGGGTCCTTTCATCAGGTACAATTCCGGATTCGTACGTGCCGCTGTTTTGAAGGCCGTTGCATCAAGGCTGAAAACTGGAAGATTATATTTATTGCGGAAATTAAAAAAGGTGTCGGCCAATTCAGGTTGAGTAGTTAAAACATACAACAAACGGTTGGTTTGTTTGGCATGCTCATAAAGATTGGTAAAGTCATCAAACCAATAATCGGTATTGGCCAGGTCTTTTACAAAAAATAAATAATAGGAAGCATCCAGGCTCAATACGGCCGAGGTGGTATCTGTTCCTGAAAGTGTGGTTAAATTGAAATCTTTAATCGGCGGCTCATTGTTTTTTCCTTTGGTGATAATAATATCTTTACGACTAACAAAGTGCCAGGTAGAATCCGGAAGATCTTTTATGGAAAAATTTTGATCCTTTCCATTCTTTTCATAAACAAAAGTATATTCTTTTACATCCGGGACAGCATTTGAAGGCATCTTGCGTAATTCTAAAATGTTTCCACCTTTTTTAAAGGGAAGGCAATAAATAGAGGGTAAATGACGCATTACATACCATTGGTAAAATAAAACAAGTACAATAGAAATGATTAATAGTAAAATGTCAATGGCTGGCGTGAGAACTGGTGTAATATATTTTTTTCCAAAAAATAATATAAGAACGAGAACGAATAAAATCAAATCTTTAATAAAGGATTCCATCGAAGTTAATGGGATACAATCACCAAAACAGCCACAGGTTGAAATTTTGCCTGATAGCGCAGCGTAACCAGTAAGAAATCCGAAGAAAATGATCAGCAGTAAAATGAGCCATGTAAAAAAAGTTTTCCATAACCCAAGTAACATCGCTACTCCAACTATTATTTCAAGAGTGATCATAATGATGGCAAATGGCAATGCGTAATCCGTAAGCCAATGCATTAAATTGGCCAGGGATGCATTGGTGGCCCATACTTCAAAAAATTCCTGCATTTTATAGGCGAGTCCATGTGGATCCATCGCTTTTATTAAGCCTGAAAAAATAAAAAGTACCCCGACAAATACACGGCAAATATTTACTAATAGTTTCATTTTGCGATTTTTGTAGTTTTAAGGACCTATAAAGCCTGGTGATGATAATAATCCAATTCTCTTAATGTGTGAGTGTCCCTTTCAATCATCTTCCGTCTATTTTTTTAAAGAAAGATGAAATTAAGTTAATCCGATAATATTAGGGCAAATACCGCATAATTTAAAATATCATAAAAATTAGCATCTATACCTTCACTCATCAACGTTTTACCTTCATTTTTAATGATCTGTTTAATGCGCAGGATCTTTGCAAGAATCAAATCCACAAAGCTTTCCATGCTCATGTCACGCCATGCTTCCCCGTAATCGTGGTTCTTATTTTGCATCAGGATTTTGGCTTTACCAATCTTATCGTCATAAAATTTTAGGGTTTCTTCAACAGATAATTCTTCTCCCGAATATTCGGGATCATCGTCATGAATATCCAATTGGATCAGGCCGATCACCGCATAATTTAAAATTCCGCGAAACTCCCCGGTAATATCATCATCAATTTTTTGGATCCCTTTTTCCTGTATGTTCCTGATCCTTTTTGCTTTTATATAAACCTGGTCGGCAACAGAAATGGTGCGATACACTCGCCAGGAAGTACCATAGTCCCTGGTTTTTTCTAAAAATATAGTACGGCTTTTTTTTACAGCCTCGTCGTATTGCAGATCGGTATTAACTTGCGTCATAATTGTCGCCAAATTTAAACCTAAAAAAATAATGTTTTCACTGAATTTGAAAGGTAAATTACATTTTATAGAAAAGCCATTATTGATGGGGATTTTAAACCTGACAAGTGACTCTTTTTATGCGGGAAGTCGCGTGCAAAACCTGGAAGCAATCAAAGATATGGCAGGGCAAATGATTGGTGATGGCGCTGACATATTAGACCTTGGTGCACAAAGCACAAGGCCCGGAAGCACGAGATTTTCAGCAGAAGATGAAATGGAAAAATTATTGCCGGCGATTGAAATGATCTTAAAAAAATTTCCGGATGCTATTCTTTCGGTAGACACTTACCATTCAAAAGTGGCGGAAACTTGTGTAAATGCAGGCGCTGCTATTATTAATGATATCAGTGGGGGAGAAATGGATAAAAACATGATCTCTTTGGTCGGAAAGTTGAAAGTACCCTACATCTGCATGCACATGAAAGGCGTTCCTGAAACGATGCAGCATCAAGCACATTATGAAGATTTATTACAGGAGATCCTTGATTTTTTTATAAAAAAAATTGAAGAATGCAGGGTGGCAGGAATAAATGATATATTAATTGACCCTGGCTTTGGTTTTGGGAAAAATATATCACAAAATTTTCAACTATTGAAGAATCTCTCCCTGTTTCAAATGCTTGAAAAGCCAATAGTAGCAGGTGTTTCAAGAAAATCGACCATTTATAAAACTTTAAAGATTCCTGTTGAAGATTCGCTGAACGGAACCACTGTTTTAAATACAATTGCGTTGCTCAATGGCGCCTCAGTCATTCGCGTTCATGATGTAAAAGAAGCACGGGAAGTTATTACTCTGTTGGATGCTTACAATCAGGCTTAACCAGAGCTATTCCAGATTTTCTATTCTTATATTACTGGAAACATTTCTAGAAACCATTTCGAATTGTGAACAGGAATAGGTTTTAAAATAAAATCTAATAATTCTGAATCATCAGTTATCATAAACACACATCCATTCTGTATGGCAACATCAAATAGATAATTATCCTTTGGATCGGGGCTTATACCAAAGACTGCTTTTTCAATTACAACCAAAGAAATCTTTTTGACAAACCCGATAATATTATGGGCACTTTTTTTTCTCATCCACTTGTTTTCTACAAGAGCATTAAAAATTTCTGAAAGAAGATAATTATTTACAACAGGAAGAAAGTTATAAGCTGTAATTCTATTCAATAATGGCGCAATATCTTTAGTCCGGGCATACCTGATCCAAACATTGGCATCAATGATTATTTTACTCATTCTGTTTTTTAAAACGATTTTTTTGAACGGCTTTAATTATTTCATCATCATTTGATCCATTAAAATCAGCATTATGTGTTATATTCTTCCATTCATCAATCAACTCGTTAGAAAAGAATTTAGTGTATAGCATTTTTAGTTCTTCTTCGCTTTTATTCCGTAGCTTATCTACCATTTTGGCGAAAGTTGATACGGATGATTCTTGCATTGTTTTCATAAACTATATTTTTCAAATTACAATTTAAAACTTTTCTCTTAATCAACCTATTGGATAAGGTAAATGAAATTGTTTATTATTTGTTTGTTTACTCTAATTTTTTCTTATAAAAAAAAACGCCGGGCTTTTACAACCCGGCGTTTTTAAAATTAATATTGTTCATTTTATTTTCCTGCAGGAGGAGCAGAAGGATTTTGTTGTTGCTGTTGCTGACGTTGTTGCTGCATTTGCTGCTGCATTTTTTGCATCATTTCACGTTGCTGCATCTGTTGCTGTTGTTCTTTAGCTTGCTCTACCTTGTATTGTGCCTGGTTTACCACATCGGTTACTGCCACATCAAAAACGAGATTTGAATTTGGTTCAATCTTAGGAGGAGCACCGTTTTTACCGTAAGCAAGGTAAGAAGGTACTATAATTTTTCCTTTGCTTCCTTTCTGCATAAGTTTCAATCCATCGATCCATCCTGGAATAACGCGATATTCACTCATATCTACATACAAAGGTTCGGGATGCCCAAATTTTGGATTGGTGTTTGAATCAAAAGTACTATCGTTAAAAGTACGGCCGGAGTAGTTTACAACTGCTACATCTGTGTCACCGATCATCGGACCAGTTCCGGGAGTATCAATTACCACATAGGTGCCCCATTTGGTTTTTGTGCCTTTCAGATTATTTTTGGTCATGAAATCCGTGATGATCTTATCATCAGCTTTTACCAGAGAATCATTATCTGTAATATCCTTTTGGATACTTTCTACTACTTTTTTATTGTTGTAAGCTTTTGCTCCGGCTTCAAATGGTTTTGCTGCACTATCAGCTGCTTCTTTAGAAGAGAATAATTTTACAATTTTAAAAGTCCTGTATACATATTCCCCTTTTTTCATAAAAGGAGCTGACTGGCCATATTTTAAAAGGGAATCAGTAGACTGTCTTATAACAAGGCTGTCACCTTCGTGGATTAATCTAAAATAGGGAGGAAGAGATACAGTATCATAGGGAATAAAGCGTGGAGAACTGGCATCAACACTGTTGTAAAGCAAGCTGTCCTTGTATTTCGCATACATATTCATTTCCATAACGTCTCCGGCCATTGCTAATTTTCCGTTGGAATTGGCAATCACTTTATATTCCGTTCCGTCCGCTGCTTTTTTAAATTTTTGTTCATTACACCCTGTCGCTAATATTAAAAGAGCCGCAGCAACAAGGCAAAGGGTTTTGTTCATGATTGATTTTTTATGATGGTTAATTGTTTAATTGTTCTTTATTTTCCTGGATGGCTTTTTTAAATTGTTTTACAACTTCTTCCAAGGGTTCATTATTTTTTCCGCCTGCGGCATTAAAATGGCCACCACCGTTGAAATATTTCCTTGCAAAAGTGTTGACGTCAAATCCGCCTTTGCTTCTAAACGAACTTTTTCTTTCATCGCCACGGTCAATGATCACAGCCGCGAGCTTGATGCCTTTTATACTTAATGGAAAATTCACCAATCCTTCAGTATCTCCCGTTTTTACGTTGAATTTAATAAGGTCTTTTTGAGGAATAGCAATCAGCGCTGTATTGTATTCATACAATACTTCCATGCGATTCAAAAGTGTATTTCCAAAAAAACGAAATCTTCCTTCTAAATAATTATCAAATAAATTTTCATGGATCTGGCTATGGTCCAATCCACTTTCTTTTAATGTAGCAACCATGCGATGTACATCTGCCGAAGTCGACTTGAACCTGAATGAACCGGTATCGGTCATAACGCCAGCATACAAACATTCAGAAACATCTGTATTGATTTTTTCAGTATTTCCGCTGCTTACTATAAAATCAAAAACCATTTCTGCCGTAGAACTTTTTGAAGTATCACTTATGCCAAAGTCGAATGCTTCCGTTTGTGGTTGTTGGTGATGATCTATTAGTATTTTAATGCAGGAAAGATTTTTGATCACCGGTTCCATATTCCTGGTTCGGTTGAGCACATTAAAATCCAGGCAAAAAAGCCATTCTGCTTCATTGAAGGCTTTCATTGCTTTTTCATTCTGCATTTCAAAATCAAGCACTTTTTTTGCGCCTGGCATCCAGCTTAAAAATGCTGCCCAATTGGTAGGGGAGATTACTATCACTTCGTGTCCGAATTGAATTAGGAAATTATACAACCCTAATCCGGAACCCATTGCATCTGCATCAGGTTTTTGGTGAAAAGTTATTACAATCTTTTTTTTCTTGTCTAAAAGAGAAAATATTTCGGTGACCGGTTTCATAAAAGGTGGCAAAAGTATTGATTTATTGACAAAACGCTACATTGTTTTACGGTATTAAATGTTTAAAGAAACGATAATGTTATTTTTTGTAAATTATTTCAATATAAGGTTTTGGCGATAAAGTATTGATTTAATTCATTTAATCCGGGCACCTGAGTCTTGTTTCTAACTAATTATTCACCTAAATTTGCTTATTTAGTCTTTTATTATATCCCTTTTGATTTGTCGAAAAAATAAATTGGAATCACATTTACAATAAAATTATTATGCCTGAAACTTCAAATATAAATTTGTCAGTTAGTAGCGAA
>JBDTJV010000501.1:0-2832 GCA_039935675.1 Ginsengibacter sp.
TAAAACCCAGGATTAATACAAACACCGGCACCAATGTATCAAGAATTCCTGCCAATGAGCTGCTGATTTTCATTTGCGCCATAGGAAATAAAAACATCGGGATGAAATTACCGAGCGCTCCCGCTAATACAAGCCAGGAAAGAGTTTTACGATCCATTTTTTTTAAAACAGGAAAGCCAATCTTCACAAAAATAATCCCGGAAACGATCACTCTTATTGCACCTACCTGGTAAGGCGTAAAGGCTTCCAAAGATTTTTTGATCAGGATAAAAGAGCTTCCCCACGTGACCGTAAGAATGGTAAGAATAATCCATTTGTTATTGAAGAAATTCATAAAAAGTTATAAACAGTAAATCCGGAATTCCTTTTTTTTAAAGGATTCAACTAAAAAATTAAATTGAATAAAAGCTGCAAATTAAGGTTTATTGAATCTGCATCGACAATTACCAAAGCATTTCCAAAAAAGTATTATTACCATTCCTGATAGTAAACAAGGAAATAAAGCGGATTTGTATTTTGGTTTAAATGCTATTTAAATATCTAAATGGAAGTGATGACATTGTTTCCTTAGGAAAGACATCATAAGAAATCCTGGTCAAATTTATTTTTCAAAAAGTTAGAATAAATCAATAGATTTGACTATATAAATTATTTACTGAATTTTTTATATCCAAATCTAACTGAAAGATCATTCCCTTTCCCGCCCTACATTAATTTTCAAACTTAAAAATTTTACCATGCGACAAATCATCCCGGCTATTTTTTTCAGTTTTTTAATGCTGAATTCAAATGCACAAATTGCTCCGAAATTCGTTACAAGCGTAGAAGGAATTAATGAATACGAATTACCCAATGGGCTTAAAATATTATTAATCCCGGATGGAGCTCAAACAAATGTGGTAGTAAATATTGTTTACAAAGTAGGCTCGCGTTATGAAGGTTATGGCGAAAAAGGAATGGCTCACCTTATGGAACACATGCTTTTTAAGCCAAGCAAGAAATTCACCGATATCAAAAAAGCAATTGCCGATAAAGGGGCCCTGGCGAATGGCACTACGTGGTATGACAGAACGAACTATTTTGAAATCCTTCCCGGCAGTGATGAAAATCTACGATGGTCCCTGGATATGGAATCTGACAGGATGGTGAATTCGAAAGTTCTCCAGTCAGATCTGCAAAAAGAATTCAGTGTAGTAAGAAATGAGTTTGAAATGGGCGAAAATGACCCTGCGAATATATTAAATGAAAGAATTCTCTCTGCAATGTACTTGTGGCACAACTACGGTAAATCAACAATCGGAAGTAAGGAGGATATTGAAAGAGTGAAAGCGGATAACCTGAGAACATTTTATAAAAAATATTACCAGCCTGATAATGCAGTTCTCATCATAGCGGGAAAATTCGATGCAAAAAAAGCATTGTCATACATACAACAATATTTTGGTCCTATTCCAAGGCCAACAAGAATTTTACAACCAACATATACTGTAGAACCTGCGCAGGATGGCGAAAGATCTGTAATGCTTCGGCGCACCGGCGATATCCAATATGTGGGAATGGCCTACCACACTCCTTCCTATGCTGATAAAGATTTTCCCGTCAACGATGCATTGATAGAAATATTGACTAACAATCCCTCCGGAGTCTTTTATAAAAAATTAGTTGATACAAAGCTAGCCACCATGGTCTCAGGTAATTCACAAAATTTACACGATCCTGGCTTCACTTATTTCCAGGTAACTGTACCTCTCGATAAAAATATTGACAGCGCTAAAACCGTGTTGCTCAATGCTGCTGATGAGATTGGTAATATGAAATTTACCGAAGAGGATGTTTCGAGGGCAAAGAACTCTCTAATAAAAAGTATGGACAATGTAAATAGTAACACTTTAAACCTCGCCATCACTCTTACGGAACTAATCGGTGCGGGTGATTGGCGTCTTTGGTTTCTTTACCGTGACAGAGTTGAAAAATTAACGGTGGATGATTTGGAAAGAGTAGCTAAAAAATATTACCTGAAATCAAACCGGACTTACGGTGTGTTTGTTCCTGATGCTTCGCCAAAGAGAACGACAGTTAATGAAACGCCCGACATTGCTCAATTATTGAAAGGTTATAAAGGCCAGGAAGTGACCATAGATAAAGAAACTTTTGAAAACAGTATTCCAAATATTAAAAAGCATGTTGACTATGGAACGCTCTCCAACGGAGGCAAGTATGCCTTACTGGAAAAACCCGCAAAAGGTGATAAAATAACCGCAACCATAATGCTACGATTTGGCACTGCGGAAACCCTGGCTAACAAAAACGAAATTGGTCCTTTACTTGCGGGGATGTTGAAAACAGGAACAACGAACAGGACCAAGGAGCAAATTTCTGATGCGTTGGATAAGTTCAAAACAACTATCAGTTTTAGTGATAACGGCGGAGTATTGAACATAAGAATAAGTACTGACAACAAAAACCTGGATTCTGCATTGAATCTTTTGACTGACCTTCTTAAAAATCCAAAATTTGATCAAAAAGAATTTGACAAATTAGTGGCCCTGACCAAATCAAATTATGAAACTAACAGGCAGGATCCCCAGTCTGTAAGTTATGAGAGACTCGCAAAACTTACCACTAATTATCCAAAAGGACATCCATTTTACGCAGCAAGCACCGATGAAGAACTTGAAAGCCTTTCAAAAGTAAATCCTGATGATCTTAAAAAATATTACGAGGATTTTTACGGCGCTAACAACTCACTTTCAGTTTTTGTAGGTGGTATTGATAAAAACACAGTGAAACAATTTTTGAATAACACTTTTGGTAACTGGAATAGTAAAGAAA
>JBDTJV010000502.1:0-3220 GCA_039935675.1 Ginsengibacter sp.
TTTCGCTGCATCGCGGAAATCTATTTTTTGTCATTTTTAGGATATTTATGGAGGATATATTTTTGTAAATGTAATTATGTTCGGTCTTTAATTCTTAAAAATATTTTATTCAAATCTTTAGAAAGGATTTATCAAGTTATTTCAAATAATTATTATTGAAAAATTTCGGTTTATGGCATAGTATAATATAAACGAAATGGAAATATCTTATTACCGGTACAGAAAAGTATTTAAAAGACTCTCAAAAGAGGAGAATAAATCCACAATTGAAAAGGTGTGGTCATAAAAATTTGAAGAAAATCCGTGGACAAGATTGTTGATAAATTTCCCGAGGTAAACGGAACAGCGTAGGTGTATGATTTGTTCGGAATAAAAGCATTTCCTTTTTATGTATTAATTGACAAGGAAAGGAAAGTTATACTTTCCTCAGATGATGAGATTTTAATAAAGAAAAAAGTAGGAAAAATTTTTTACTGACCTTTATTTGCAATAAGGAATGGTTTGAAGGAAAGGAATGATTAAATATTTAGATGCAGAGCGGTTATGATCTTAATAACAAGCAATTTTTCCGAAGTATGATTTCCTATTTGGTAAAAGTGATCAGCCGAAACAAAGATTATATGTTTGGAAACGGTTACCAGGTTAATGATTTATGGTAACATGACATCTTTTTATTAGACTTGTTTTAAAAAATAAAAATCTTAATTATTTCTTTGTTTACTATGAAAAGTTCTATTAAAGTCAAATCTTTTTTTCCAGGCATGTTTTTAATAATGCTCTCTTTACAGTTGGTTGTAAAGAACACGTTCGCCCAGGAATATTCAACGAGTATCAACTGGAACAAATTCCTATCTACCCACGATTTGATTTTTGATAAGATGCCCCGAAGTTGGGAAGAAGCGCCTTATTTCGGCAATGGTTTTATTGGGTCAATGATCTATGGAGATACGGCCAATAGTAACGAGGTGAATATCCAGGTTTTTAGAACTGATGTCCAGGATCATCGTAATGACTCATCAGGTTGGACTGCCTATTCGCGGCCAAGATTGGCAATAGGATATTTTACAATTACCCTTAGAGGAAAAATAAGAAGTTGCCATTTAAGGATGCACTTATTAACGGCAGAACTTACCGGAGAAATTGAAACCACGGAAGGTTCCATTTCACTTCATCATTTTTGAACACTCCTCTTTTGTATTCTTATCTCGACAGCGTTTTTGATTATCGGGTAGATGTCCCAGATGGAACTTACAAGGTTGATTTGTATTTTATAGAACCCGAAAAAATGCAAAAGGGGGAAAGGGTCTTTGATGTAGGTATTAATAAAAATAAAGTGATCAATCATCTTGATTTGACAGACGAGGCTGGATTTTGTATCGCTGATAAAAAGACTTTTGTTATTAAAGTTATTAATTGTGAAGGAATTCAGATTTCATTGAATGCCATAAAGGGAAAACCAGTTTTTAGTGGAATAAAAATACTGAAACAGTAACAAATGTTTAGAATAAAAACTTTTTTTGAAGATGCTTCAAAGCCCCCTCTCCTGTCATCCAGAGCTTGTCGAAGGAGGGTTGGGGGTGAGGCTAAAATAAAAAACATACAAAAAAATTCGTTTACTGTAAAGTTAATTGGCATATTACTTTTTATACTGGCATATTCATTTGCCTATTCACAGGATACGATCAGCGGAAAATTGCCTGATGTTTTAAAATTAAATAACGGGCAAATAGTTACAACTGCTCAACAATGGATTACACAACGAAGGCCTGAAATACTCAAACAATTTGAAGAAAAAATGTATGGCGAATCACCGAAGGCGCCTGCCAACGTTGTGTTTAGTGTTTTACAAACTAAAAGTAATTTATATAACGGATTGGCTACACGAAAACAGGTTCGTTTTTATTTTGATGGAAAAACCGGTTCTGATTTTATGGATATACTTATCTATTATCCACAAAAAATAAAGAAACCGGTCCCCGTTTTTTTGGGATATAATTTCGCCGGGAATGAAGCCATTACTTCTGATAAAGATATCATCATTACAAAGAGCTGGATGCCGACTAAGACAACAGGAGCGGTAAATAACAGGGCAACGAATGCCACACGTGGCATTGAATCTGGTGAATGGCCTTTGCAATTTATACTACAACACGGCTATGCCCTTGCGACAATTTATGCCGGGGATGTAGCGCCGGACTATAAAGGAGGTGATACAACGGGTGTGCAGTCGCTTTATCCTGAATTCCAAAATCGTCCTGATAATTTCGGAACTATTGCCGCCTGGGCATGGGCCTTAGCAGAGCAGTGGATTATTTTGAAAAAGACCCTTCGATCGATGCAAATAAAGTCATAGTGATGGGCACTTCCCGGATGGGAAAGGCCGCTCTGTGGGCAGGCGCTACTGATAAGCGCTTTGCGATTACTATCAGCAATGAATCCGGTGCAGGTGGCGCTAAATTATTTCATCACGTCGGTGGAGAAAGTACAAAAAATCTTTGCAAGAGGTTTCCTTATTGGTTTTGTAAAAACTTTCTACAATACAATGGAAGGGACACCTCAATGCCATTTGATCAACATGAGTTGATAGCATTGATCGCACCGCGACCGGTGTATGTAGCCAGCGCTATTGGTTCCACTATTACTGATTCTTATGGAGAATTTCTTTCAGCAAAATATGCCAGCCCGGTTTATAAATTATTGAATACAGATGGTCTCTTAATAAAAAAATGGCCATCGGTTGATAAGCCTTCATTCGGAACAATCGGTTATCACATGAGGACAGGAAATCATGGCATCAATTTATATGATTGGCAACAGTTTATAAAATACGCAGATTTGCATTTAAAAGAAATGAAGAAATGAATGAAGTTGTTTTTTAAAAATAAGAATCAGAATTAAATGTTTGTTTACTGGATAGAAAATTTTATAACGTTGAAAATTTTTCGTTGAATTACATTTTAATAAAAATAGTAAATATGAAAAAAAATACCAGTTACAACAGACCTTCCGGATTTTTAAAACCTGGAAGGTCTTCATCAAAAAAAAATAAAAACCTGACATGCAAAATTAGAAGCACAACTCTTTTTTGCCTGTTCACTCTAATTTCTTTTTGCGCCATGTCCCAAACTAATAACGAATCTCCAAAAACAGATGTAATGGATTCCTCCTTCGATCTTTATTTATTGATCGGCCAGTCAAACATGTCTGGAAGAGGATATAT
>JBDTJV010000503.1:0-3300 GCA_039935675.1 Ginsengibacter sp.
ATATCCACGATCACGGGGCGGTTCCTAATTTTAAAAATTATCACGGATTCCCTTATGCCTGTTGTATCTCTGTCAATGATGCCGTGGTTCATGGCTTCCCAACAAATGAAGAATTAAAAGACGGAGATATTATATCTATTGATTGTGGTGCATTAAAAAAAGGCTACCACGGCGATAGCGCCTACACTTTTGCTTTGGGGGAAATTTCTGCTGACGTTAAACAATTATTGCGTGTAACGAAGGAATCTCTTTACAAGGGAATTGAAAAAGCTGTCGCCGGTAATCGTATCGGTGATATTTCTTTCGCTGTCCAGGATTATACAGAAAGACAATTTGGATACGGAGTTGTCCGTGAATTGGTAGGTCATGGACTTGGCAAAGATTTGCATGAAGATCCGCAGGTGCCTAATTACGGTAAAAGAGGAAAGGGTACCAAGTTAAAAGATGGACTTGTGATCGCCATAGAACCAATGATTAACCTGGGAACCAAAGACGTTTTCACTGATAAGGACGGCTGGACTGTCCGTGCTGCCGATGGGAAACCTGCTGCTCATTATGAACATACTATTTGTGTGAGAAAGAGCAAAGCGGATATCCTTTCTTCTTTTTCAGCCATTGAGGCTGCCGAAAAAGCAAATCCCGATCTTACTTCAGATTATTAATTCCTGGTTCTCGGGGCGATTTTTAGAAATTTAAAATCACAATTATTTGTAGGTTTACTGAATTTTATTTTCTTTTGGTGAAAAATTGAGACCAATTTAAACGCCAATTTTTTTTTCCTTTAATTTCTTATGAAACCAACTACTACTAAGCTGTCTTTGACTTTCCTTCTATTTTTGTTTTTTGCCTTGCAAGCCAATTCCCAGGATATCGATAAAACTTTGGAGACGTATGGTAAAGAATATTCCGCAGGCAAAATGTACTTGCATTACGATAAAAATTCTTATGCTTCCGGCGAAACCATTTGGTTTAAATCGTATTTGATGAAAGGCATGTTTCCTGATGATGAAAGTAAAACTGCGTATGTAGATTGGATAGGTGATGACGGGAAGATACTTTTGCACAGTGTTTGTGCAATTGAAAATGCGGCTTCTTTTGGACAGTTTGAAGTTCCGCAAAACTATGCTGGTCGGTTTATTCATGTGAGGGCCTACACCAAATGGATGCTGAATTTTGATTCTTCTTTTTGGTATAACAAAAATATAAAGATTCTCTCTGATTCTAAATTTCAGACTGCTTCAAAAAATGTTATTCAGCCAGAATTGATTTTTTTTCCGGAAGGTGGCGATGTCATTGAAGGAGTTTTAAATAAGATCGTGTTTAAAGCAAATGATCAGTTTGGAAATCCTATCCAAATAGAAGGAGCGGTTAAAAATAATAGCGGATCTTTTATAGACAGTCTTACTATTATTCATAATGGAATGGGATTCTTTTTTATAAGACCTCAGCCAGGTGAGACTTTCACCGCCATATGGCAGGATGAAAATGGAGAAGATCATACCAGCCCTTTGCCCCAATCAAAAAATTCCGGTTTGGCGCTTCACGTTACAATAGCTCCAAACAAAAGGAATTTTTCTGTTTCTGCAGCGCCGGGATCCTTAGGTTCGATCAAAACTGTTCATATTCTTGGAACCATGTATCAACAAAAAATTTTTCAACTTGACGAAGCACCATATAACGGTACCTATGAAGGTTCAATCCCTACAGAATCTTTGCCCAGCGGTATTTTGACCATTACGGTATTTGACCAGGACTGGAAGCCGCAGTCTGAGAGAATTACTTACATCAACAATGAAGAGTATATTTTTCATCCTGAAATTACTATTCAGAAAAAGGGTGTAAACAAGCGTGAAAAAAATGAGGTTTCAATTACTCTTCCGAATGATATTGCCTCTGATTTTTCCGTGTCGGTTACTGATTCTAAGATTGATCATGACAACAGCGACAATATCATTTCACATCTTTTACTAACCGGGGAATTGATAGGAAAAGTGTATGATCCGGCTTATTATTTTTTAAATAATAGTGATTCAATCACACGCCAGCTTGATCTTGTAATGTTGACCCACGGCTGGCGCAGGTTCAATTGGGAAAAAGTTGTAAAAGGCCAGTTTCCTGAAATAAAATATCCAAAGGACACTTCTTATATTTCTTTATCAGGAATTATTTCCGGGGCCACACCACTTCAGCTGAAGAAAGCTGGAGATATAATCCTGATGTTTACCGAAAAGAATTCCGGAACTCAAACTTTTACAATTCCTATCCAGGAAGACGGAACTTTTAATGACCCATCGCTGATACTTTTTGATACGGCTCATATATTTTATTCACTATCAAATACGAAAAATCTCCAGAAAGTATCTGTTCAATTTATGCCAGGGATTCTTCCTCGTGCTTCAAATTATTTGGAAAAAAATAGTTTCTATGAATTACCTTATGTTGATTCTTCGCTTCGTTACCATATTATGCTGAATGATTCTGCACAGCACGCAATGGAATTCTTCAAAGGGAAAGTTTTAGCAACCGTAAATATAAAAACGCGGATCAAATCAAATAAAGAGTTGCTTAACGAAAAATATACTTCCGGTGTTTTTAAAAATCAAAATGCAACCCAATTGGATTTGGTCAATGATCCGTTGGCAATTTCTTATACCGATATTGTTAGTTATATTGAAGGAAAAGTGCCGGGATTAACATACGATAATGTTGCTTCAAAATTTTTATGGATGCGCAACAGGGCAGGGGAGAATGGACCTACTTTGTACATCAATGAAATGCCGACAACTTACGATATGCTTTCAAGCATCCCGGTTTCCAATGTGGCATTTATAAAAGTTTTCAGGCCGGGTTTTGTGGGAGGCGGAGGAACTGGTACGGGCGGGGCTATTGTTATTTATACCCGCCTTGGAGCTGATGGACAGCCTTTGAATGGAGGCAAAAAACTAAACGATAATATGGTAACCGGTTATACAGCCATCCGTGAATTTTATTCTCCTGATTATGATAGTACTGATCAGAATGATAAGAAGGATTTACGTACGACTTTGTATTGGAATCCTTCCATTATAACTGCGCCCGGACAAGGTTCTGCATCCTTTTCCTTTTTTAATAATGATGTCACGAAATCTTTTAGGGTGATCATTGAAGGAATGAACAAAGAAGGACAATTGGCGCATATTGAAAAGGAAATAGAATAATTTACCTTCGATTGATTCACTCATCTATGCAACAAAAGAAATTAATTGTTATCGGTGGAGGAGCAGCAGGTTTTTTTTGCGCAGTTAATGCAGCTGCGCAAAA
>JBDTJV010000504.1:0-5217 GCA_039935675.1 Ginsengibacter sp.
TAGCAATGATAATGGCAATACAAACAAGTTTTACAAAGTCTTTTGAAATTAACGCAGTAATATTTGCAACGGTTGCGCCTAATACTTTTCGTATGCCTATTTCCTTTGTTCGTTGTTCGGCTGCAAACGCTGCCAGACCGAATAATCCAAGGCATGATAGAACTATAGCAATAACAGCAAATATTAAAATGAGTGATGATGTTTGCCTGTCGGCCTGGTACAATTGATTGAAACTGTCATCCAAAAAATTGTATTCAAGCGGGTTGCCGGGTAGGATTTGCTTCCATATTTTTTGCAAGGCAGTTACAGCTTGTTGCGCATTACCCGGAGCAACTCTTATCATAAAAAGACTATACCATTTCGGATTTTGAAAAGCTACCAACGGACCTGTTTTATCATGCAGGCTTTTAAATTTAAAATCTTTTACAATGCCAATGATCTGTCCTTTATTTCCTTTCCATGTAAACTGTTGAGCGATGTAAGGCTTTGGAATTTTTAATACATTAATAGCAGTTTCATTTAGTACAACATTATTTTTATCTACATCATTATTTTTTTCGAACCATCTTCCTTCTTTCATTTTCAATTGCATGGTATTGGCATAATCTGCATCTGTAGATAATTGAGCAATTTTCGGGTTGAAGGTGGTATCGCGCCCGGGCCAATCCGCAGCGACGGTTGAGTAACTTCCTATATTTAAAATAGGTTGATTGGCAAGTGAAACATCTTGAATACTGCTCTGCGCCAGCAACTCTTGTTTTATAAGATCTACTATTTGGGTTTTCTTATTGAAATCTATGTTGGGCGGTACGTGCCTCATTAATACCTGTGATCTGTTATAACCGGGATTTGTTTGCTGAATAAACTGCATTTGTTTGTAGATAATGATCGTACCTGCAATCAACATAATAGAAAAGGTAAATTGAAGCGTTACCAACCCCTTTCTTAAATAACTATCTTTTAATTTTAAAACTGTAAAACCCCTGAAAACGTGTAACGGTTTAAAGGAAGATAAAACCAAAGCCGGGTAGATGCTGTTTAAAAGGAACGCGCTTATTAATGTAATACCAACTACTTTCCAAAGGCTTGCAGAAATCAACGACAACGAAAAATGCTTATCAGTAATAGTGTTAAAAACAGGGAGGCATAACTTAACAAGCAACAAGGTAATTGCCAAAGCCATTATGCTTACAAGAAATGCTTCTGCTAAAAACTGGTTAAACAATTGCATTCTGCCTGCACCTACCATTTTTCTTATGCTTACTTCTTTGGCGCGAAGGCTTGCTTTGGCTGTGGTTAAATTTACATAGTTGATGCAGGCGATGATCAATAATAAAATGCCCAAAACAGAAAATATGTAAACGGTATTTTTGTTACCGCTTGCAAAAAACGATGATTGAACATCTGTTTCAAAGTGCATGTCTTTTAAATTCTCAAGGCTGATGCTTGATTGTTTTTTATTGTCGCCGCTTCGTTGCTGCAATACATTGGTAATATTTTTTGTAAGAGCAGGAATGGTAGCATTCGATTGCACTTTTATAAAAGTGATATAATTGGCATTATCCCAATTTTCATCATTCGCTTTCCTGTCTGCATTTCGTAAAAGATTTTGTAGCGGAATAAATGCAGTGAATTGAAAGCTCGAATTGGTTGGTGCATCTTTTACAATTCCTTTCACTACGTAATTCAAACTGTCTGTATGAATCACTTTCCCCATAGCATTATCAGCACTTCCGAAATATTTTTTTGCTTCGGAGGCTGTAAGAATAATACTGTTCATATCATTCTCAAAAGAAGTTACATTCCCTTCTATAAAATCATAATTAAAAATGCTAAACCAACTTCCATCAACAAAAGCACAATTCTTTTCATACGAAAGATTGTTATTAATATTAAACACAGGTATATCACCAGAAGCAGATAACCTTGCTGTTTTTTCAACTCCGGGGACTTCTTTCTTTACTGCATCAGCAAGCAATAGCGGCGAAGTTTCCCAAGTCCATCCCTGCGTTTTCAGGTTAGTTGTAAGTCGATAAATATTGTTTGCATCTTTATTGTAATTATCATAACTCATTTCGTTTTGAACCCAAATAAAAATGAGTACTGCGGCCGTCATTCCAACAGATAGTCCAACTATATTAATAATTGAAGTTGATTTGTTTTTCCATAAACTTCGCCACGCAGTTTTGAAATAAGTTTTTATCATTTTATTTTCATTTATAGATAATCGTTATTTATAGTAAACCAACAAATAATTAATATTCCTGTTTTCTTCATTAGCAAATTGGCTAATCAGCACATAAGCTAACTATTCACTTCTCAAACTCTTCACCGGATTTGCCATCGCTGCTTTTATTGCCTGGAAACTAACCGTTATCACCGCGATTAGAATTGCTAAAATACCCGCTACAAAAAATATTCCCCAGCCAATATTGATTCGATAACTATAATCATCCAGCCATTTATTCATTGCGAACCATCCGACGGGTGTTGCAATAATGATTGAGATCATTACCAGTTTTATAAAATCAAATGACAATAACCTTGTGATGTTTACAACAGAAGCGCCTAATACTTTACGCACACCTATTTCTTTTACCCTGCTCTCTGCCACGTAAGCGGATAAGCCAAATAAGCCAAGACATGAAATGAATATTGCAAGGGCAGCAAACAAGCCTGCCATGGTTTTGGTGCGTTGTTCATTATCGAATTGTTTAGCATATTGTTCATCGACAAATTGGTAATCGAAAGGATAAGCATTATTGTACTCTTTAAATATCTTTCCGGCCTTTGCAAGATTATCTGCTGTAGAATTAGAAGCATTAAATTTTATTAGCATTGTATTAAACCATACAGCCGGGCCTGCAATGACTGTTGGTGGTATTACCTTATACGGCGAACCTTCAATATAATCTTTCACCACGCCTACAACATGCCATGTTATATTATCAGCAGGTTCGGCAATTGTTTGTCCTATAGGGTTTTTAAACCCCATAAGTTTAACAGCCGTTTCATTCAGGATAACAGAGAAACTATCCGCGGGATATTTATTAATATCAACATCCCTACCTTCAACTAAATGAAGGCCGGTGGTTTTGACAAGTCCAGCATCCGCACTGTATAAAGTGATTGTTGTATTGGTATCTTTTGGAAGTTCATTCTGCCATCTTAATCCCCATACATGTGCCCCGCCGTCGGTTATTCCACTCATGGTTTTCGTTACTGAAGCAGCGATGCCGGAACTAATTAAATCCTGCTTTATTAAGGAATAATTCTTATTGATGTCGCCTGCAAAATTTACCCGGATAAGATTGTTGTCTGAATAACCTTTATCCCTGTCTTGCGCATACACCACCTGGTTTCGGATTACAATAGTTGATATAATAAGTATGATGGCAAATGTGAACTGTAATACTACCAGCACTTTTCTTGGTGAAATAGTTGCATTATTTTTTTTGAATTGTCTTTTAAAAATGCTAATAGGGTTAAAAGATGATAAATAAAAGGCCGGATAACTCCCCGCAAGTAAACTGGTGGCCCCAATGAAACCCAAAGCGCAAAGCCAGAAATTTAAATTGGTATATGGAATGGAAAGTTCTGTATTGGTTAGCGTATTAAACGATTGCAAAGCAAGCTGAACTATTAATAAAGCAAATGCTCCGGAAATGCAAACTGTTAAAAATGATTCTATAATAAATTGCCCGATCAGTGAGCTTTTACCCGCACCGGCAACTTTACGAATGCCTACTTCCATAGCGCGCTTCTCGCTTCTTGCGGTGCTGAGGTTCATAAAGTTGATACATGCGATCAATAAAATAAATAAAGCAATAATGCCAAAAGTGCGGACAGTTTCTATCCTTCCGCCAACAGGGTTACCATTTTTAAAATCTGAATATAAATGCCATTTACTTAGTGGAAAAAGAAATTGGGTCCACGCATTATTGTTTCCTGTTTCGCGTTTTGTAATATCTTTAATTTTTGCATCGAATGCCGTTACATCTGTGTTTGGTTTCAGTAATACATAAGTCGGGGTATTATTGCTGAGCCAGGTATCATTGTTCCAGCCAATTTTTTTCAAATAGTCCCAGGGCAATAAATATTCAAAATCAAAACGAGTATTTGATGGTAAATTTTTTAAAATGCCTGTTACCGTAAAATTATCAACACTGTCTATCCGGATAATTTTTCCAATGGCATCTTCATTACCAAATAATTTTGTAGCAAGCTTTTGTGTTATGGTAATTGAATAAACATTTTTAAGTTGTTCATTATTATTCCCTTCGATTAACGGAAAACTGAACATTTGTAAAAATGAAGCATCCGCAAAATCACCTTTAATGTTGGTAAAGCTTTTATTATTGGCGGTAAAAAGAAAACTGCTCACATCCGCCAGACGGGTTGCGGCTTTTACTTCGGGATAATCTTGTTTTAGAGCAGGAGCCATCGGCTGAGAGGTTACATTGATAGCAACTGCCTTTCCATCTACATCTGATGCAAGTCCATAAACCTGGTAAAGATTATCTTTATTTGTATGAAATTTATCAAAGCTTACTTCATTTTGTAGCCACAATAAAATAAGTATAGCCCCAGCCATACCAATTGACAGTCCTGCAATATTGATGACGGAAAAACTTTTTCCTCTTAATAAACTGCGCCAGGCGGATTTGAAATAATTTTTAAGCATTTTATTTTCTATTAATGTTCAATGTTATTTTATAGTAAACCAACAAATAATTAATATTCTTGTTTTTTTAATAAGCAATTGGCTAATCATCACAATTTGTCCCGTCTTTTCGGGATTAACTAATTCTTTTTATTCACTTCTCAAACTCTTCACCGGTTTGGCCATCGCTGCTTTTATCGCCTGGAAACTGACTGTAACTAATGCAATCATTATTGATATCATTCCCGCCATAACCGGATAACCCAATTTAATTTTGATGCGGTAAGGAAAAGCATGCAACCAGTAATTCATGCTTATCCATGCTACAGGAGCTGCGATCACGAACGCGATGATGATCAGCAAAACAAATTCTTTTGTAAGTAAACTAATGATGCTTTGCGAGGATGCGCCTAATACTTTTCTAATTCCAATTTCTTTTGTTCTTTGAATGGTATTAAATGATGTGAGCCCCACAAGGCCAAGACAAGAAATAAGAATTGCCAATGTTGCAAAACATATAAATAATTTGCCAAAGCGATCGTCTGAGAGGTATT
>JBDTJV010000505.1:0-6205 GCA_039935675.1 Ginsengibacter sp.
TCTTGATGCTACCTTATTACATCCGAGCGTAAAACACGCAACCATTTTTAACCGTTTCGATGCGCTGAAACCAGGAGAGAGCTTCGAATTGCACAATGATCATGATCCCCGCCCTCTTCGTTTTCAATTGGAAAACATGCACGGAGATATTTTTACCTGGGATTATTTGGAAAAAGGACCTGAATTATTCAGAATAAAAATTACTAAAAAAAATACCGTAAAAAAAGAACCACAAGCTCAAGCCGCTAAACCGGCAGGAGAAAATATTTTGAATGTAACGGCGATAGAACCCAAATTAAAACATCCAACCATTTTTGTAAAGTTTGATGAATTAAAACCTGGAGAAAGCCTGACCATTCATAATGACCACGATCCTAAACCATTGTATTACCAGTTGCTGGGCGAAAGAGGCAATATTTTTACCTGGGAATATTTGGAACAAGGCCCTTCATTATGGCGTGTAAAAATCTCAAAACGCGCACAGGATGAAGCCGAAGAAACTCTGGGAGAAATTGCTGTTAAAGATCTGCGCAAAGCAGAAGTATTCAAAAAATACGGATTGGATTTTTGTTGCGGTGGAAAGAAAACCGTAAAAGAAGCTTGTGCAGAAAAAGGTTTAGACGTAACTAAGGTAGAGCAGGAATTACAAAACAGCGATAAAGCTTCGTTTACTGCGCGCCCGTTGCCGTACAACGATTGGAACCTCGATTTTTTAGCAGATTATATCGTAAACACTCATCACAGCTATGTGAAAAAAACAATTCCTGATATCCGTACGTATTCAGAAAAAGTGGCCAAAGTTCATGGCGCTCATCACCCGGAATTATTGATCATCAACAAACTGGCACAGGAAGTTTGTGATGAAATGTCCGCTCACATGGTAAAAGAAGAGACCATTTTATTTCCTTATATCAAACAACTGGTTGCAGCAAAAAATAATGGAACTGGAAAAGTAAAATTTGGCAATCTCGATTCTGTTGAAACACCGATCAACATGATGGAAATGGAACATGAATTAGTGGGAGGAAACATGGACAAGATCAGGACAATAAGCAATAATTTCAAGCTTCCTGAAGATGCATGCGCCAGTTATTCTTACCTGTTTAAGACCTTAGATGAGTTTGAAAATGATTTGCACATTCATGTTCACCTGGAAAACAATATTTTGTTTCCAAAGGCATTGGATCTTGAAAAAAAATAGGTGAAAACCAATTGCTTACCCAATTTGGCACACAGGTTTCTATTTTTTAAAAGTTGATATTGATTGAAATGAAAAAATAATAGAAACCTGTTCGTGCCAATTTTAAAATTTTACGAAAATTGAAATGCTGTAGTTAACAGGCTATTTCGGTTTTTATTAAAATAGCTTTGTTGTTCAAAATCATTTTTATGAAAAAAATACTTTTCGTTATTGCGTTTTCTTCCTTTTTATTTGCCTGCAATACAAGCAGCAATAAAACAGGAACCTCCGATACCACATCTGGTGAAGCTGGTGAATCGTCACTTTTGACTTTGAATAATGGTGCAAAATGGAAATCAGATTCTAACACCAACAGGCATTTGGTAAGTCTCAAAACAACTGCCAATATGTTTAAAGTAAATCCTTTTCCTCCTATTGAAGAGTACCATCTTTTAGGCTCAGATCTGAAAAGTGGGATAGATTCAATGATAAAGGACTGCAAACTTACCGGAGCTCCTCATGAAGAATTGCATAAATGGCTGAGACCAGTATTACGACAAACAAATGAATTAAAAACCATAACTGATACTGCTGTTGCAAGGTCTGTTTTTGATTCGCTCGATAGCCGTATTAATATTTACTACAATTATTTTGAATAAGCATGATCATCGACGCCAATACAAAAATTTCTAAAATTTTAAAAGAAAATCCTGGTGCGCTGGAAGCAATCATCAGCATCACGCCAAAATTTGAAAAATTAAGAAATCCATTGTTGCGCAAACTGATGGCAGCACGCACCAGCATTGGAATGGCGTCTAACATCGCCGGAATAAGTGTTGAAAAGTTTTTTGAAAAATTACATCCTTTGGGATTTGAACCAGATCGGGAGACCAGGCCGGAATCAAATGCAGAAAGACCAAAACTACCTGCTTTTTTTAATTCTTTGAAACCGGAACAGATCATTGATCTTGACGTGCGCCCTATTATGGATGGCGGAAAAGACCCGTTGACTTTAATCACCCAAAAAATAAAATCGCTTCCGAAAAACTGTGCGCTTAAGATCATCAATTCTTTTGAACCAACTCCTTTAATTTCATTATTAAAAAAACAAGGATTCGAATCTTTTACTGACAGAATTGATGATCAAATAGTAGAAACCTATTTTTTCAAAACAGGTAAAACAAAACCGCTGGAATCTCCTTCCCAAAATAATGATGAAGGCTGGGATGAGCTGATCAAAAAATTTGAAGGGCGAACGGAATCGGTTGATGTGCGGAATTTGGAAATGCCTCAACCAATGATGAAAATTCTGTCAGCGCTTGAAAAATTGCCCCCGGAATATGCGTTATTTGTATATCACAAAAGAATCCCGGTTTTTTTGTTGCCCGAATTAAAGGAAAGAAAAATGGATTACCGGATAAAAGAAATTGCGCCCAATGAAGTACGCCTGCTGATTTTTAAAGATTGACATGTTTCCTGTAGCGAATAATACCGGCCTTGCAAAAAATACCTCCTACAAAGTAGTGCTGCCATTTTATTTGTATGCCGGCGCTGCTTTTTTAATAGCAACAGTTCTATTACTTTTTTCTGCTCCAGTCTTTTTACAACATTATTTTCATCCTAAAACGCTTGCCATCACGCACGTAATGGCACTTGGTTGGGGAACGATGATGATACTCGGTGCCAGCCATCAACTGGTACCTGTTTTGGTCGAAGGGAAATTATACAGCAATGCTCTTGCATATTTTTCTTTTTCTTTTGCTGCAATTGGGATCCCTCTTTTAGTATTTGGTTTTTATGAATTCGATTTCGGCTGGCCCGCGCAGTTTGGCGCCATTTTTATCAATGTTGCTATCATTTTTTACCTCGTCAATATCGGCATCAGCATGGTAAAAAGTAAGAAAGAAAATGTGCACGCCACTTTTGTTTTTACGGCCACACTTTGGCTGCTCATCACAACACTTGTCGGATTATTTTTAGTGTATAATTTCACGTTCAACATTTTATCAAGAGATTCTTTGAGCTATCTCCCTTTGCATGCCCACCTTGGGATCGTTGGCTGGTTTTTGTTGATTGTCATCGGTGTGGGATCCAGGCTGATTCCATTGTTTCTTATTTCAAAATACGACAACAATCAATTATTGTGGTGGATCTATTCACTGATCAATTTTGGCCTCGTTGGATTTATTGTTTTGTTCCTGTATTCTCAAAAAACGGTGCTTTATATTTTACCATTGATTGCCATTGCATTGGCACTGGCTATGTTTGGATACTATTGTTATAAATGCTACCAGGAAAGAATTCGTAAGAAGGTGGATAACCAGGTAAAAATTTCTTTGCTTTCTATTTTACTGATGTCGCTGCCTGTTATTTTTTTATTGATCGTAATATTATTATCGTTGTTTTCAGAAAGCAATGTGCATTTAATTGTAACCTATGGATTTTGTATTTTCTTTGGATGGATCACAGCGATCATCTTTGGAATGACTTTTAAAACTCTGCCCTTTATCGTATGGAACAAAGTGTACCATTCAAAAGCAGGGCTTGGAAAAACTCCCAATCCAAAGGAATTGTTTAATGATAAAGTATTTTCAGGAATGGCCGTTTGTTATCTCGCCGGATTCGTTTTATTTATAACAGGTGTTCTGCTATCTGTGGAAATAATCATTAAAATAGCAGCGATTCTTTTAATAATTGCCGCTATACTTTACAATGGAAACGTGTGGAAAGCTGTAACGCATCAACCTAAAAAATTATGAATGAAATTACCAATGATAATGAAAAATGCGAACTCGCTTTAGGCGCGTTGGAATATGTGATCGATCCAGAAATAGGATTGAATGTGGTAGACCTGGGATTAATTTACCAAATTGATTTTGATGAAGATCACAAGAAAGTTTATTGCACTCATACGCTTACGACTCAATTTTGCCCAATGGGCGAATCTATAAACGATGGGGTTACCAATGCTTTGGAACAAACCTTTCCGGACTACCAGGTAGAAACGAAAATCATTTTTGATCCGCCGTGGAGCTCTAAAAAAATTTCTGAAGAAGGACGTGAATTTTTAAACAGTTGATCATGCTAAGTAAAACGTGTAAGAATGCGATAAAGGCCGTCATTTATCTTTGCTCAAAATATGAAAGTGGCCAAAATGCCGGCATTAAAGAAATTGCCGAATACATTGATGCGAGCGAACATACTGTTGGGAAAATATTGCAAACGCTGGTAAAGCAGGATGTCATTAATAGCCTGAAAGGCCCTACCGGTGGCTTCTTTATTTCAAAAGCACAACAGCAACAGCCCATTATCCATATCGTAGAAGCTATTGATGGTGAAGAGATATTTACCAGCTGTGGCCTCGGCTTGAGTAAATGTTCGGCTGCTCATCCATGCCCGATCCATTACGAATATAAAAAAGGGCGCGACGTGATGGAGAAATTATTCCGGGAAAAAAATGTACAGGATCTGTGTGAGCCTGTCAGCAACGGTTTGGCTTATTTGATGGGATAAATTTTTAAGCAAGTATAGTAAACCGACAAATAATCCGGGTTTTACTTTTCCCTTTTTCAATAAACTATTTTGGTTTACTCAAGTCCTTTTATAGTACTTATTATATCAGCCGGATCTGCGTCCAGGCCTTCTTTTTGATACGCGAGCACGCCGTTCTTATCCAGCACGGATATAACATTGCTGTGAGAAAAATTTCCGGAAGCATCTTTTTGAAACTGTACATTTAATAATACAGAAAGTGTTCTTACGGCATCGGAATTTCCATGTAATAACGTCCAATTTTTATCCAATTGCTGATCGGCAGCAAATTTTTTCAGTTGATCAGGAAAATCTCTTTCTGAATCAAAACTTACCAATAAAAAATTGACGTCGTTTTTTTCATTTGACAATTTTACTTCAATATTTTTAATATCAGCGGTAAGGCGCGGGCAGGCATACGTGCAATGCGTGAAGATCATTCCGACAACGGTTGGCCTTCCTTTAAAAGAAGAAAGAAGCTCTTTTTTACCATCCTGGGTTTGAAAAGTATCCCGCAATTGATAAAGGCTTTCTGAAGAGATGGTTCCTACCGGAGCTATATTTTCTTTAGGTGCCTGGCCAACAAACGCAGATTGTGTGTTTACATTGGAACAACCAAATAAGATAACAGTAAACAAAGAAATAAACACGATTTTCATTTTCCTATTTTTTTTAAAGAGAAGCTTTCACGATACTATTTTTATTATTTCCTGGTAAGCAGTAGCGGTATTCATCTTTCCTGGTTTTCCTTTTTTCTTACAAATCTTTTGCGCAGCGAAAACCAAGGCTACCAATGCAATAATTTCCTTTTAAACTTCCACGGAAACTAAACCTAAGAAAAGTAGCATAATCAGATTTATCAGCTACATTCAACGCGCCACCTGCACAAAAGTTTTTTAATTCATCTTCATTATTTCCCCTGGAATCGCGGGAGCCAATGAAGCTGTTGAAATTAAATGTCCATTCCCAGATCAATCCATTCATATCATACAATCCATATTGATTTTGATAAGTAGATTTTACATGAGGAAGCTTTGCCAAATTGGGTTTGGTATACCATTCCAGGATATAATCTGTCAATGATTTTTGGCCGATATTTTTTGGAGTCCCTTTTGCCGCCAGTTCCCATTCGGAAATGGTTGGCAGTCTTTTATTTTTCCATTTAGCATAAGCTTCTGACGCAAACCAGGAAACATTTACTACCGGTGAATTATCAATATCATTTTTAGGACCACCAATAGAAAGATCGCTTTTCCAATGTCTCAAATAATTGGTATCTGCAAAAAGGCGGTTCACTTTTGAGCGCCGCCATTGGGGGTTTGCTTTTACAAATTCCAGGTATTCTGCATTGGTCACGGCTGTCTCGTCCATTGCAAATGCAAGGACAGGAAGCGGTTTATTATTTTGGGTAACAAAGAAAGGCAAATAACTTCCGGAACTGACTACCACCATTTTCCCGGAGGAAACCACTGCTTTCTTCTGTGCCGATGCGGC
>JBDTJV010000506.1:0-2623 GCA_039935675.1 Ginsengibacter sp.
ACAAAGGCCCATCAACCGTTCGCGAAATACATGAAGAATTATCAGCAACAAAAGATTCCGGATATACTACCACTTTAAAGCTCATGCAGATTATGAATGAAAAAGGATTATTGAAACGAAACGATTCCTCAAAATCCCATGTCTACACTGCTTTAATAAAGAAAGAATCTGTTCAAAAACAGGTGGTAAATAAAATGATTAACAGTTTGTTCAAAGGGTCATCTGCCAAACTCGTAATGCATGCTTTGGGAAATCACCAGGCCACAGAAGAAGAGATAAATGAAATAAAAAAATACCTCAATGAAATGCAAGCGATGAGGAAAAACGAATCGGGCAAATAAATGATTTGCAGGATTGCGACAATTCTTCACAAACTTTTTTAAAGGATTTTTAAAATTAAAAATTAAAAAAATGGATCACTTTAGATTTCTTTTTTCACCCTCTGCCCATGTATTGGGCCAAACAATATTATACAGCTTATTCCAGTCTTTTATTATTTTTCTATGCACATGGATTATTTTAAAACTCATTCCGGCCGCCTCTTCAAAGATCAAGTATGCCATTTGTTATTCGGCTTATATGGTGATCACGGCTTCATTTATTATTACCCTGGTTTATAAGATATACGCTTTACCAAATTTGGGGCGCGCTAATACTATGATGAAGCAAAGCCTTCACGAATCTATATTATGGGAACCATCTTCTTCTACCCTGTTTTCTTTTTCTTATCTTGATAAATACCTTCCATTTCTGGTCGCTTGTTATCTCTCCGGAATTGTATGGCTTGCTTTCAGGCTGGCTTACAACTATATGCAAACCAACATACTTAAAAAAAATGGGCTTTCAGGATTACCTGAAGATTTGCAATTGTGCTTTGAGCAGCTGGTGAAGAAAATAAATATCACTCACACTCCCGGAATTTACTTTTCTTCAAAAATTATTAGCCCTGTGATGATTGGTTTCTTAAAACCGGTTATTCTTATACCGTTTGCCATTATAAACCATTTGTCTGTTCAGCAGTTTGAAGCAATTCTGTTGCATGAATTGACACATATCCGGCGCAAAGATTTTTTATGGAATTTGATTCAATCTGTTGCAGATACTATTTTATTCTTCAATCCATTTGCAGCATGGATCAGTAAAACCATACGGGAAGAAAGGGAAAAATGTTGTGATGAAATGGTTTTGCAATGGTCAGATCCTTACCATTATGCACAGGCTTTATTGGCATTGCAAGAGCCGGTACAAAAACAGGTTTTACTATTAAAATCCATAGGCAACCACACACAATTACTTCACCGTATAAAAAACATTTTCGAAATGAAAAAAAATCACCTCAATTTCAGTCAAAAGTTTATGGCTTTCCTTTTAGTGATGATCGCCACTTTTTCACTCGCTTGGCTTACACCAAAAGATATCAAACCTTCTATTTCAAAAAATGAAAATAACGCTTTGGCCTATTTATTCCAGGGCTACGTTTCTCCTTTTTTATATTTGAGGTCTTTGCATGATTCAAATCCTCCGGCACTGGCTCCTTTGAACAGAAAACTTTCCAACTCCTACAAGAATGACATCTCGATGAAAACAGCGCCGCTTCCACCTTTACCGCCTGTGCCACCGATTGCTGCATTGCCTGCTGCTCCGGCTCAGCCACCAATGCCACCAATGCCTCCTTTGCCTCCCTCTCCCCCGCTTCCACCGCTGAATTTAAAAGATTCTGTTCCGGGTGCCAATGGTTATTTCAACAGCAAAGAATGGAAAGATCAACAGGAAGCATTTAGTAAAAATACCGAGGCTATTACAAAATACTTAGAAAGCAAAGAATGGAAGGATCAACAGAAAACGATCAAAAGAAACAGCGTGGCTATGCAGAAGTATTTTAGCTCACCAGAATGGAAAAAACAACAAAAAGAGATCCAAAAGAATGCACAACAACTTCAAGAATATTTTAATAGTCCTGAATGGAGTAAAAATAAAAAAGAAATTCAGAAAAGTGCCAATGCTATTAAAGAATATTTGAATAGCCCTGAATGGAAAAAGCAACAGCAGGAAATTCAAAAGAGCACTCAACATTTCCAGGAATATTTTAATAGTCCTGGATGGAAAAAGCAACAGGAACTAATTCAACATTCTACCGATTCGGTGGTGGCCTATTTCAATGGCAAAAATTGGAGGCAACAGCAGGAAAGCATAAACAAAGCCATGGAAAAGACAAAGAAATATTTTGACAGTGATCAATGGAAAAAGCAACAAGAGAACTTAAATAAAATGATGGAAGAGCAAAAAGAAGAAATGAAGAAATTGCCAACCCAGAATTAAAAAGAAGATATACTGCTCAAGGGATAAATTAATGAATTTTCTGTGTACAATCGTTCAGGCCGCCGAAGAAAGCGTCCCGACCGTAAAAAATAGTTCACTTTTTATCCTTGCGAAGTATAAATTAACGATGATAGAGTTGGAGTTTAGCATCTTTTCAACAAAAGAATAAAAAAAATAAAAACCAGTAAATCAACAAAAAATTGATTTTTCTATTTTTATCCTGAATGTCTTTTGATAAATCATCTCACTCGATCAACAACTTATCGGAAAAGATAATTTTACTTTGAATATCGGTAACTTTTAT
>JBDTJV010000507.1:0-3436 GCA_039935675.1 Ginsengibacter sp.
GAAATATAAAATGGAAAAGATCAAAACCATTGGAGATGCATACCTATGCGTAAGTGGTTTGCCTGATAAAAAAACGCATAATCCATTGAATGTAATTGCGGCAGCCATAGAAATAATTGAAACCATCAGGCAATTCAAAAATACCTTTTCAAAAGAAAAAATTTTTGATATCCGCATTGGCATTCACACCGGCCCTTTGGTGGCAGGTGTAGTTGGCGACAAGAAATTTGCATTTGATATCTGGGGCGATACAGTAAATACAGCTTCCCGAATGGAGCAAAATAGTGAACCCAATAAAATCAATATTTCAAGGAGCACTTACGACCTGGTAAAAGATACTTATCCATGCATTTACAGGGGAAAAAAGGCTGCTAAGAATAAAGGAATGATTGAGATGTATTTTGTGGACGTCAAACAACCAGTGATCGAAATAGAAATGCCATTGGATAAAATCCTGGAAAAGAATTAAAATCTTCTGACACGCATTTTTGATCAAAATAAAAACTGCATCTATTTGTTCATTTACTACATTCAATTCGCGGATTCCTATCCTTTTTACTGATAAATAAATAAGTGGATTTCGCTGAGAGCTTTTAACGACTGAAGAAGTCCCATTACTAACAAATCATTTTCACTATACCAATTTTTAATTCCTGTCAAAATGAAATAATTTAAATAATGGTTTTGTAAAAGAAATTGAAAATCCATCGAATTTGTTTGTTTACTACAGAAAATTTTTATTTACTTCACTTTATAATTGTATTCTCATGACCGAAATAAATTTTACTCCTTTTCCGCAACTATCCACACAACGAATGATCTTAAGAAAAATGAATGACGGAGATGCGGCTCAGGTCTTCAAAATGCGGTCTGATGAAAAAGTAATGAAATACATCGGTAAGAAAATAATGGTTACGATTGAAGAAGCAACTAGTTTAATTGCGCTTCTTAATGATTCGATCGAAAAGAATACAGGAATTACGTGGGCAATGACCCTGAAAGAAAATCCGGAAGTTCTTATCGGAACGATTGGACTTTGGAGAATTATGAAGGAGCACTTCCGCGCAGAAATCGGTTACACGTTACTGCCTGAATATTGGCGAAAAGGATATACTAAAGAAGGGATTTTTAAAATGATTGACTTTGGATTTAATGAATTAGGATTACACAGCATTGAAGGCCGCATCACACCACTAAATGAAGCTTCTGCGGGTGTTTTAGTAAGCACCGGTTTCGTAAAAGAAGCTCATTTCAAAGAAGATTTTTTCTTCAATGGCAAATTTGAAGATACCGCCATCTATTCCATTCTGAATAAATAACGGGCATCTTATTGCAACTTTTCAAGGCATTTCGAAAGATCAATTCCCTTTCCTAAAACACCCTTAAAAATATCTCCCATCTTTGTCACTCTTTCGAGTGAATTGTAAATGGTAAATTGTTTGGGAGATAAACCTGGCTTTACTTCTTCCCATAATAAAGGCGTAGAAACGGTAGCTCCGGGTTTTGGGCGCAAACTATAAACTGATGCAATCGTTTGCCCACGTCGGTTTTGAAGATAGTCCATGTAAATATGTTTGTTACCACGTTTCTTCAAATTCCTTTCAAGAGTAGTGAAGCTTTTTAGTTCATTATTCGCAAGCATACAAATTAAATAAGCAAAATCTTTTACCTGTTCAAAAGTATATTTCTTACCAGTCGGCACATACACATGCATGCCGGATGCACCGGAAGTTTTACAAAAACAATGAGCGCCTGCTTTGTCTAAAATAGATTTAACCGTAAGCGCCACTTCTATTACCTGGTCGAACGTGTTTTTATCTGAAGGATCAATATCAATCATCAGGTAATCCGGGTAATCCAATGATTTTACGGTAGAATGCCATGGATTTATTTCTATACAACCCAAATTATTCATGTAGACCAACGTCTGTATGTTATCGCATACTATATAATTTATCTCCTTGTTGTTTGATTCTGAATGAACTTCCCGGCAGTTAACATAAGAAGGCGTATTATCAGCGGCATCTTTTTGAAAAAAACTTTGCTCTGTTATTCCATTAGGATGTCTCAAAAGCGACTCAGGCCTGCCTTTCAGGTAAGGAAGAATGTACTTCGACATTGAAATATAATATTCAATAACATCTCCTTTGGTGACGCCTTCTCCAGGAAAATAAACTTTATCTACACTTGTTACCTTCACTTTGTCTTTCCCAAAAGTGTAGATTTTATCATTATTCTTTGAGGATTTTTCTGCACTGGATTTCACACTTTTAGTAATAGCCATTTCCTTTTTCGCAGTTGCTTTTTTCGAAGCTACTTTTGTTTTTTTTATATTTTCCATATTTATTTCTTCTAAAGTTTTGTCGGTTCTCAAATGCAAAAAAACAGGATGTCGAAATTTACCATCGCTGGTAATTTCCGAATATTTTATTTCACAAATTAATGCAGGCTTTATCCAGGTGGCTTTGGAATTATCTTTTATTTTCTCCTTGAAAGGGGATTCTTTTTGAACAAGTGGTTGCATCTTTTCAAACAATTCTTTCAAAGATTGATGATTGAATCCTGTGCCGGCATTACCAACATACTTCAACTGATTCCCTTCTTTTATCGCCAAAATCAAAGAACCGAAAAATTTTCGTGAACCTGCGGGAGTTGTATAACCGGCTATAATTGCTTCTGTCGTTTTATGATTTTTAATTTTAAGCCACTCCGTAGTTCTGCTACCGGGATAATAAAGAGAGTCCATTTTTTTGCCCATAATTCCTTCAAGATCCCTTTCCTGTGATACCTTAAAGAATGATTTTCCTTTTCCAATAATGTGATCAGAATATTTTATTACCGGGTTCTCCGGAATTATTTTTTGCAATAATTCTTTCCGGTCCACTAAAGGAAGTGAGGTAGTATCTTTCCCATTTAATTCCAAAAGATCAAAAATATAATATTGAATTGGGCGATCCTGGTTTTCAGAATAATGTTGCAGCAATTGAAAATCAGGCTTTCCTTCGTCATTCAGTACCACAACTTCTCCGTCCACCACCGCGTCCTGCTTTATATTTTTTAATTGATCCACAACAACAGGATACGTATTTTTAAAACTTAACCCATTGCGGGAGTACAGCAAAATATCTTTTCCGTGTTTTTCAGCAATCGCTCGATAGCCATCCCATTTTATTTCAAAAAGCCAATCTTTGTCGTCAAAAGATTCAGATATCTCTTTTGCTAACATTGGCTTTATAAAATCGCTAACTTTTCTATTGTTGCTATTATTAGTGCTGATTTCAATTTCAACGCTGTCATTGGCTTCCGGTACTTTTACTATTCTTTCACTGGCCTTTTTTTTTTCGCGGGCTTTTTATTTTCAGCAAGCCATTTATTAATGGGAGAATTTTTTTTCGTTTGTTCTTCACTGTTATATTCTGTATCAACTGCATATTCA
>JBDTJV010000508.1:0-5662 GCA_039935675.1 Ginsengibacter sp.
ACAACAGGCCAAATAGAAAATTATATTTCAGAGAAGGCTGCGTTCAATTATAATAAAGTATTTGATCAGTATTTGCGCACCACACAGATGCCAGTCTTTGAATATTATTTAAGCGGCGATCATCAAAAAGTATTTTACCGTTATACTAATTGTGTGAAAGGTTTTAATTTGCCGCTAACCTTGCAGGATGACCATGGGAAAGTGAAAATTCTTCCTACCGCCGAATGGAAGTCGTATCGTCTGAAAAAGAATGAAAGTGTACTCTTTGATAAATCGGCGATTGAGGCAATGTATTGTGTTACAGTGGTTGCTAAAGATCCAACTGCTCTAATTAAATGATGTGCATGGATAGAATCCTGTGTTGTCTTAAAATTTCGATTGTGCCTTTGTAATCACGAACAAAAATTAAATTTAATGATTACCTTCTCCCAACAGTTATATAACTATCCGGAGCAGCGAAAACTGTTGCCTAATCTATTTCTAATCTTTCTGTTTAGTTTTAAAGGGGGCCATCACGGATTTTGGCAAATGAAATAAAATTCATCCAAAAACTATCGGGTTGTTTATTATCATTGGATTTATAATTTCGGCTTATAGAAGAATGTACAAATATCTTTTTGTGCAAAGCAAATCTGGGACGGTTGAGCTAATATAGACTACAACCTTGAGCCAAAAGGGGTAAGTTTAAGAAGTGTCTTAATTTTTTTTAAATCTAAAAAAAAGGTATTGGATCCGAAGAAAATATTATATCCAAGAACTTTCTATAGTATCATTAAAGTTCCAAATCAACCGAATTCAAAATTATTTTTACCATTTTCAAATCAGGTATAAAAAGGAAATTAAAATACTGTTGCTTTGTTATGTATAAGTTTAAAAGAAACGGATGCATAAAATAATCTTGATTTTATCTCTTTTCCTGTTTTCTAATATTGGTTTTGCCCAAAAACTGGAAATGCAATTGGATAGTATCAATCCTGTCATTAAAAATGATAGTCATGGCGATTCTATCAGAAAATATCTTTCCACGACCTTTTATGGTTCTTTTTATAAAAAAGATAGTTTGCTCATAAATTCTTTTTATTCTAACAGGTTAGCTGTGAATTATTCTTATGCCCTTGAGAAAATTCCCCAATTAAAAAGATATCAAAATCATGGAAATTTATACATGACAATGGCTGATAGCTATCCCGGAAAATATGCAATTCCGATTTTTGATTCTTCGGGCATCATTATTACCGTGAATGGAATCAATCAGGAAAATGTAAATGAATATCAATTTAGGGTGTTGCAAGATTCAACGAAAATTGTTTTGCCCTGGACAAACATAAAACTCTTTTGCAATTCTTATTGGATGACTAAGATAGCAAACCCTAATAAAGAAGATACTGTTACCGCTTATTTGGGACAGTTCAAAGATGTATTTGGGAAGGCTTTGACTTTCCAGGTTAGAAAAAAAAGCCAACCGGATTTTATACAGGCTTCCTTATCTGCGCTTTGGGTAAAATGGCATCCGAGAGTAGTAGGCGTATTCAATTTTACGCAGTTGCCTGATTTTTTAAAAATATTTAAAAAACAATGGGTAACGTCGGGATTAGTCAAAAATGAAGATTGGAGCAAGGATTCAACCTTGCTTCAATTAAAACATAAATTTCAACCAAATGAAAACAGTTTAATTTTTTACCTGGATGATATTATTAATTCCAGGAAAATAATTGAATACAATCTTGTCAATGGCAATTACAGTACAGGATGGAAAATTAATGATTTTGATTTCAATATCATCTGGCTGAAAAACCTTTTGCCCGGTAATTATCAACTTAAAATACGTTACAGCGTTCAGCGCCAGAATGTTTACGTTTATTCTTTCACGGTGAAAGCCGCATGGTACCAGACTTTTTGGTTTAAACTAGGATTGATCATTCTTGGCCTTTTAGTGATAAGTTTTATTTTACTCCTGTTGCGTTCGGGTAGTCAATCGCGTAAAATCAAATTGCAGGACATACAAAAACAAATAGTTCAAACCGAGTTAAAATCCATTCGTTCGCAATTCAATCCACATTTCGTGTTCAATGCGCTGAATTCTATTCAGGGTCTTATGACAAAGAACGATCCTGAAAACGCATCTAAATATTTAATCGAATTCAGTGAACTTATGCGTGATTCCCTGAAAGCGGGCAATAACGAATTTACCAGCATATCGAGAGAAATGAAGATGCTTGAAAATTACCTGAACCTGGAAAAACTTCGTTTCGGTTTCCATTATCAAATGGATGTAGATAAAAACATAGATACCAACGCTGTTGAAATTCCGGGTATGCTTTTGCAACCATTGGTTGAAAATGCTGTAAAGCATGGTATATCTGCTTTACAGGACAAAGGAATTTTGATGATATCATTCAAAAAATCAGATAATGATATGTTCGTGTATGTAAAGGACAATGGCAAAGGTTTTCAGGAAAGGGGCACAGAGAAAGGTTACGGCTTACAACTGACAAAAGAAAGAATAAAATTGCTGAATAAGACGCTGAATCAACAGGAAATAGAATTTTTCATAACAAGGCTAAATGATGAAACACAAATAAAGATTCATTTTAAAAACTGGTTACTATGATAAGAGCAATAGTTATTGACGATGAAAAAAACAACATTGATAATCTCATTGGGCTTTTGAAAAAATATTCGTTGAATGTGGATGTTATCGGCATTGCAACCAATGCAGATGATGCTGTGGAACTAATTAATAATACCAATCCCGATTTACTTTTCCTGGATATTCAAATGCCCGGTAAAAATGGTTTTGATGTTTTGAGGGCATTGCCGCAACATCCGTTTGAAGTGATTTTCGTCACGGCTTTTGACCAATACGGCATACAAGCTGTAAAGTTTGCTGCTATTGATTATTTGCTAAAACCCATAAATCCGGAAGAATTGAAAATATCAATTGCAAAGGTTGAAGACAAGCTTAATAAAATGAAAGGGAACCTTCAACTGGAAAACCTAATGGATCTTATCAAAAACAAGGATTCCAAAAATGAACATAAGCTGGCTTTGGCAACAACCAAAGAAATTCGTTTTGTAAATACAAAGGATATTATTCGATGTGAATCTTCCAACGCATACACAAAATTTTATTTTACTGACGGCAAAAGTATTATGGTATCTAAACCGATTTTTGAATATGAAGAATTACTAAACGATTATGATTTTATCCGCTGCCATCAATCACATTTGGTGAATAAAAAATTTATTAAAAGCCTGGTCAAAGAAGACGGTGGCCATTTACTCCTGGAAGATAATACACAAATACCTATTTCGAGAAGTAAGAAAGAAAATGTACTAAAGGCATTAACAACGATTAGAAATAAATCTGAAAAATGAAACAAATAATATTCGCATCGTTCCTGCTGCTTTCCTTTTCAGCCCATGCGCAAAATACAAACAGCAATCATCCACTTGCAATTGAAGATGCAAAAATGGATAATTATCTTCAGAATCGCAAGCCTGCAGTGATGACTATTCAAATCAATAACGCACCGGATAGCATCAGAAAGGCCAGCATTAAATGCACCTTCGTAACATTTGGTTCTAACTTTCAATCAACAAAATATTATTCAACCAATGAGAAAGGTTTTGCAAAGATCACTTTAGAACAAAATTTGCCTTACCAACAAATATGGATGGAAGTGGGGAATTATTTTTATGCAGGTGTGTATGTGAATAGTGGCTTGATAATAACAATTGATGCCAGTAAAATTAATAAAGATGGTATTTATATGATTGGTAATGGTGTGGATTATTCAGGAGTGGATGGGGAATTGAATACTGTGATTAATAAAGATTTGCTCTTTAGGCAAGATGAAAAAGATAAATTACAGCACGATTTGCGTTCGGTATGTTTTGAAAGATCTAAATTACCCGTCTCAGTTTTTTCAGAAAGAATAGACTCCATACATCAGGCTCTGAATCAAATTGACGATTCATTTATTCATCAATTTCCTAAATACGGATGGGCAATAAGAAATGAAACAGCATCTATGTTTTATGGAAATTTATGCACTTCCTATTGGAATGACACAATGCCAAAAAACTTAATTTCTCAAATTGATGAGCACAAACCTTTTTTTACAAGTAACGATGGCGTTTTGTTTTATAACTATTTATACAATTATACCATTTATAGAAAGAATAATTCATTACCTCCTTTTGATGACAACCTGCTTTTTAAAAATTATGATCATTATGATGCCAAAAGGCAAATGCTATTGGATACTTTAAAATATTACAAGCAATTAAATGGGCAACAACAAAAAGAAAAAGCTTCTGTAATAAAAGAAGTAGAAAAGAGAAAAAGAAATCTTTTTGCCCAGGAAATGGGAATATTTAAGGTTGTAAATTATATCCATTTAATTGATAGTATTTATAAAAATCCTAAGTCAGATATTTTAAAAACTTTCCTTCTAAATACAGGTAAAGATGCATTTGCACAAACTTATCCTAAAATAATAAGCAGTATAGAAACTGAATGGTGTAAGCACCTTGCGGTAAATGAATTGGCTGAATCAAATAGTAAACAAAAAAGAATTGATAGCCTGCTTGCTTCATCCAAACAAATAAAAAATACGGATGACTTCATCGGAAAGCCGTTGGAGAAATTACCATTTGATGCAAGCCTTTACCGGTTGGATAGCATTAAAAATGTAGATCAGTTTATTCTTAATCTTAAATCAAAATTCAAAAACAAAGCGTTGGTTATTGACTTCTGGGCAACATGGTGTGTACCATGCCTAAGTGAATTGCCTTTCAGCAAAAAATTACATCAAGAAAACAAAGACTTACCCATCGAATATGTTTATATCTGTACAAACTCATCCTCAAATGAAAACATCTGGAAAAACAAAGTAGTTGGTTTGGAATTACCCGGCACACATATTTTTATGGATGATAAAATTGTAAGTGAATTGAAAAGCAGATTTAATAATGCTGGTTCTGGTTTCCCAACTTATGTTGTAATAGATGTGAATGGTAAACTTCGGCCCAAAGCTATTCAATGGGTGCAATCCTTAGATAGAGATAAATTGAAAACAGCAGTGGGTCTTTAAAATTTAAACACGATCGTTTATGGGGAAATGTCCGGTTTTCCGGTTTTTGGTAAAAAGTGCCGCTAATTAATTCTTAACTGATTTTAGTTCAACGAATACTTTCCCACCAGCATCAGCAGGAAATTAAAAAATACAGTAAAGCAATAATTATACCAAAGTGAAATAATACTTAGTCCAAAGTTTGTTATTTCATTTTTTTTGTTTATTTTTGGACTATAATATAAATCATTAATTATGGCATCACCTAAACAAATTGTTATCAAAGAATCCATGGCTGAGCTTAAGAGACTGCTAAAAAATGCCAGCCTTCTAATTGCACCCCGTTTGCGGGTTTTAATAGAAATAAAAAGGGCTGGCGAGGCCGGAATTTCAAAAAGAGAATTGGCTGCGGCAACCGGCGTTAATCACAACAGCGCACAAACATGGCGAACACTTTACAGCAAAGGCGGCATTAACGCTATTTGTTCTCATAACAGAAAGGGTTTCAAGAAATCTGTTTTTACTAAAGAACAACATAATGCTATAGAAAAGAAACTGCAGGATCCTAAAAATGGGTTAAGAGG
>JBDTJV010000509.1:0-2980 GCA_039935675.1 Ginsengibacter sp.
TCGATCAGCAGCATGGCAAAGAACAAGCTGGACAAGAAAGAATCACCGGAAGGAATTAACTTTTATCTTCTTGACCTGATACGATTCAGAAGCCTTTCCAACAAAATTGCAAACGATTTCGGTATTTACCATCAGTCTCCCCAGGTTTTAGTGATCGACAAAGGAAAATGCATCTTTAATGAAAGCCATTTAGGTATTTCATTCGATGAAATTCAAGAAGCCGCTTTGAAGCAATAATTTCTTTCTCAAAATGAAAAAACCGATTATTTGTTGGTTTACTGAGCAAGAACTTATTGTCCTGGTTTTGAAATCACTGAAAAGTCACCTTAATCAATATTTAAAAATTGCTGCAATTCGGCATCCGTTTTTATCATTACATCGCGCACTTTACTCCCCTGGTTTGGACCAACAATTCCCGCTGCTTCTAATTGATCCATCAAACGGCCCGCGCGATTATACCCAAGTTTCATTCTCCTTTGTAATAAAGAAGTACTGCCGCTTTGACTTTGAACGATCAGTTTGGCAGCATCTTCAAAAAGCGGATCGCGATCTGCTGCATCAAAAGATTTGTTTTCAAATTCTTTTTCATCCACATATTCCGGTAACATAAATGCTTCGGCATAGCCTTGCTGCTCTCCGATAAAATCAGTGATCTTATCAACTTCCGGCGTATCCACAAAAGCACATTGAAGTCTCGTCAATTCTCCGTTGTAGCTGATGAGCATATCTCCTTTACCAATTAATTGTTCAGCGCCACCAATATCCAAAATAGTACGACTATCAATTTTACTGCTTACTTTAAAAGCAATACGAGCCGGGAAATTGGCTTTGATCGTACCGGTAATAATATTTACCGAAGGCCTCTGTGTGGCAATGATCAGGTGAATTCCTACTGCCCGCGCAAGCTGTGCCAAACGGGCAATGGGCATTTCCACTTCTTTTCCTGCCGTCATGATCAGATCGGCAAACTCATCAATTACCAATACTATAAATGGAAGGAACTGGTGGCCTTTTTCGGGGTTCAATTTTCTGGCTACAAATTTTTGGTTATATTCTTTGATGTTTCTTGTTCCCGCCTCTTTCAACAGATCGTACCGATTGTCCATTTCGATACACAATGCATTCAAAGTATGAATTACTTTTTTAGTATCGGTGATAATCGCATCTTCCTCGCCCGGTAATTTTGCCAGGAAATGCTTTTCAATACTCTGGTAGATACTTAATTCTACTTTTTTAGGATCAATTAAAACCAGCTTTAACTGCGACGGATGTTTTTTATATAAAAGTGAAACAAGTATTGCATTCAAACCTACAGATTTTCCCTGCCCGGTTGCGCCTGCCATCAATAAATGCGGCATGGCAGTAAGATCAACAATGAAATTTTCATTATCAATCTTTTTGCCAATAGCGATCGGTAAAGTATAATTATTATTAAGAAATTTTTCTGAACTTAAAAGTGTTTTCATGCTCACAACCGTCTTCTTAATGTTCGGCACTTCAATACCAATTGTTCCTTTTCCAGGGATAGGAGCAATGATACGAATACCAAGCGCAGAAAGGCTTAGAGCGATATCATCTTCCAGGTTTTTTATACGTGAAATACGAACGCCCGGAGCCGGAATAATTTCATACAAGGTTACTGTTGGTCCGACAGTGGCAAAAATTTTCTGAATATCAATATCATAATTCTTCAGCGTATGAAGAATCTGGTTCTTATTTTCTTCTAACTCTGTTACATCCTGGATGATCTTATCACTACCATGATTTTCCAAGAGATCAATCGAAGGATATTTATAGTTTCTCAGATCAAGAATCGGATCATAAGGGTCTGATTTTATTTTAGGTTGTATTACAGGCGCGGCTTCCTCCTCTTTCTCTTCTAAAACTTCGGCATTTTTAACCTGCAGTGTCAGCCCACTTTCCGGTGCAAGCGGTTTTCTTTCTGGTTTATTAAAATTATTTTTTACTATCGGTTCATCCTCCTTTTCTATAATATCAAATCCATTATCATTTCCATGGTTTTCTGAAACAGGTATATTTTTTAAGGGAAATAATTCGGGCTGCTGTTTTACTACATTGATTTCTTCATCATAAGATTCTGAAGTCTTTTCTGCAAGAAGATCTTTTGCAATTTGTATTTTATTTTTAAAATTGAAAGAAGGATTAAAACGCCAGATGATATAACTCAACAAACCGGCCAGCAGAACCAACGCAGTTCCAACATACCCGATCACCTGCTGTAGCCATTCACTGATCATATCGCCCACTTTACCGCCCCAAAAAAATTCAATGGAAGACGAATTAATTTTATGGGAATTAGGAGTATGAAAAAGGAATGACGCACAGACACTAATAACAACCAGACCAACAATGACATAGCGGAGGTTTCTGCTTACAGAAAAAATTTTCTTTGGAGAAATTAAATTTACGCCAACCACAAAAAAGAAAAGACAAAACAAATAAGAAGCAACTCCAAATCCTGAACGAAAAAAAAGATCTGAAAAATACGCTCCGGCCGCACCCAAAGCATTTGCTGTTGGTTGTTCATGGCTGGGTAATAGAATTTTCGCTCCCTGCAAAACTTTAGATTGGTCCTGTTGCCAGGTAAATAAGTAGGAAGTAAAAGCAATTAATAATAAAAAGGCGATTAAGATAAAAAAAGCGCCGGCTATTTTGTGCGAACGTTCGTCATGAATTAATTTTTTCACTTCTATTTTTTCCACTTTGTCTGCTTTAAATTTAGAAGAGGGAGAAGCCTTTGTTTTTTTAGTCTTTTTTGCGATAGTTGCCATTGGTCGCAAAGATAGAGAAAGGGTTAAATTGTTGAGAAGTTAAATTGTTGTAATCTTCCAAAAAAAGCTTTGTGTAATTATTTTCTGGATAACCCAACAAATATAAAGATCCATCCCAGAATAAAACACAAGCCACCCAATGGGGTAATAGCACCAATCCAATTGTAACCTGGCAGAACCGCAGCTTT
>JBDTJV010000510.1:0-3833 GCA_039935675.1 Ginsengibacter sp.
CTCGATAATTTAATTGATCGCGTAATTATTGTTGACAATGGCGAGTTGCTTTTAAATGCATCCGTTCATGAAATATCTGAAAAGCTTTGTTTTAAAACGGTAAATGAATTAAGTAACCCCGATGAAATCCTTTACAGCGAAGATTCTCTAAAAGGTTTTTCTATCGTTACAAAAAATACCAACGCCGAAGAAAGTAAAGTAAACCTGGAACATCTTTTTAATGCGATTACGGAGAAGCCAATCCTTGCAAAAGCAATCTTTCAAAATTAAAACCAGCATCATGAACAATACATTCAATGCAAAACGATTTGGGCTTTTGTTTAAAAAAACATTGCTGGAAAAGCCAATGCAAATGTTCGGTTTTACCGGGCTGATTTTTCTTTTTATTTTGATAGTTTACTACATTCTAAAAACATTTGTGAATTTTCATGTGGCTCAAAACCTTTCATTCCTTTGGGGTTTGGTTGGAGGTGATTTTATACTGACCTCATTTGTATTCAATCATTTTAGTTCCACTGCAAGCGGCTCGTCCTATCTTACCCTACCCGTTTCAAAATTTGAAAGATGGTTAGGTGCTGTTTTAATAGCTGGCATCTTGTATCCTGTTGTGTTCCTTATATTTTACCGGATTATGGATGCTGGATTTGTAGCTGCCTTTCACAGTAGTCTTGATCCTACCAACCGTTTCTATAAGATTACGTACGATTCCGTTTACTTACTCTCTTTAAACGGGAATCTGGCAAAACAATGTTACCCAATGTTCCTGGTTTATTCCGGGATGATGTTGATTGGCTCGCTTTATTTTAATAAAGTGGCTTTGATTAAAGTAGCTTCGGTTATCTGTATACTTGTATTCAGCATTTTTGGTTTGAATTACCTTTTTGCCTTTCTGATTTTTAAAAATGTTCATGATGCATTCCCATTTCTCAGTGTTGCAATTTCGGTTGGTAAGGAGACAGGTTCTTTGGAACTGCCTAAAATTGTACATGATACCATTTGGAAATTCATAACTTTTGCTTTGCCAGTAATTTTATGGGGAGTTGCACTCATACGTTTACGGGAAAAAGAATTTTAAATTAATTAAATGGAGTTTAAAGAAACACCGGCGATTTACATACAGATTGCAGAATATGTTTGCGAACAGATTTTATTGAAGAAATGGAAGCTCGGTGATAAAATTATCAGCATTAGAGATTTAGCGGTAAGCATGGAAGTGAATCCTAATACGGTTCAAAGGGCCTATGATTTTTTGCAACAAAGAGATATAATTACCAATAAAAGAGGTATTGGATATTTTATTGAAGATGATGCGATGGAAAGAATTCTGAGTTTTAGAAGAGAACAATTTATAGAAAATGAGCTGCCCGTTTTTATGCGGAATATTTATCTTTTAAACATTGACTTTAAAGAAATAAAAACATTATTCGAACAATTTGTAAAAGACAATTTTAAAACCAAATAATATGAAATGGAGCTCCCGGGTATTACTAAGCACGCTAATTTTAATCATTTCAGCTTTGCTACTATCAAATGTCATTTTGAAAAAGGAATATAATAAAATTGATAAAAGTGATCTTTACTGGAACTATAGCAACGTGCTCACTCAGCATTTTAAATACCTGAAAATTGAAGGAGGAAATATTACTAGGATTGCTTTCGAACAAAGCAAAAATTATTCTGTTCGTATTTTAAATGATTGGCAGCGATATCATCCTGAACTAATACAATCATCAGTAAAAAATGATACACTTTTCATAAAGTTTATTTATGCAAGCGATGATCAGAATGAAAAAGACATGATGAGATCGACAACCCTGGTTCGCATTTTTTCGCCGGAGCTTCTATCTGTTGAAGGTTTTAATACCAATTTTGAAATGTTTAAACTAAACCAAAAAAGCATCGCAGTGAATATGTCCGGTAAATCAAAATTTGAGGTGGAAAGCATGATTCCTGAAATGGATTCTATCAGTGTAGTTCAGAAAGATTCCGCATCCGTAGAATTTGAAATGTCCCCTGATTACCAATCAAAAAAAAGGGAAGATACTGTTGTTAATAACGGTCTTCAAATACATTTTGGTGATAACACAACCACAACGGGCACAGGCTTGAATGGCATAAAAAGTGATGAAGCAATGAGCATTAATTCGGTTAACGCTACTGTACAGGGATACAGCATTCTCGATCTAGGCCATGCGCAGATAGGCTCAATGCGACTTAACATTGCAGATAGCTCAGCGATCGTTCTTTCAGGAGGAACTTTGAAAAAAATGGGGAAATAAAGTTATATTGTAAACAATCTTTTATTAATGGTTTCCCAAACTGTGGATGACGGTCTACCAACCGCAATCCGATATACAGCCTTACAGTAAACAAACTTTTACTACAGATTTCCTTTTTATTCATCCATTTTTCTTAAAGAAAATTTCTCAAATTCTGCTGACTGTAATTGATTCTTGCTTTCAAAAAGATTGTTGTCATAAATGAAATCCAGGTCGAAACCTACCCTATTATACCATCTTTATTTACTAAATAATCCAAAGGACTGCCGGACGTCCTTCATTAGATGGCATTATACCGACAGAAAAATAGTTTGGACCACTTAATATTTAAATTCGGTATTACTTAAAAAAATTATAGTAAAGCAATAAATAAACCTGATTTTTATTCTGATGAGCCTGGAATAATTTGAAAATAAATCAATCTAATATTTAGAAGGTAAAAGATACTGGTGGTGAAACCTGCGCCAGTATGCCATTGGCGACGCATTTGAGAAAACAGAACCGTTATTAACCAGGAACCTTACGGACGCCTTTATCTTTTTAAATAAATAATCTTATGTGTTGTAGTGAAAAATGACACCTACTTTTGCAATGAATCATAAACCATCCCTTCGGAGCGAAAATAACTTTTAAAATAAAATAGAATGCCACTGGAAATAGAAAGAAAATACCTGGTGAATCTTACGAAATGGTTAGCACTATCAAAACCTAGAGGGAATCATTATCGCCAGGGATATATAGTAACGGATCCTAAAAAAACGATTCGTATAAGGATTACCGAAGCAGCCAGTTTCATCACAATAAAAGGTGAAACTACCGGAGCCACCCGGTCAGAATATGAATATAAAATACCGCGAGAAGACGCTGAAGAATTACTCAATAATTTCTGTGTGGCAGCACTGGAAAAGATCCGATATAAAATAAGGCATAAAAATAAATTGTGGGAGGTTGATGAGTTTTTAGGAGAAAATGAAGGCCTTATTTTTGCGGAGATCGAATTAAAAGAGGAAGATGAAACTTTTGAAATCCCCGAATGGGTTGCCAATGAGATAACGGGTGAAGAAAGATATTATAATGCCAATCTTGTGCAGAATCCTTATCAGAATTGGAAACCGGAAACAACCGTGAATTCTATTTCTAAAGTTCCAAAACATATTCTAAATGATATTGCCGATAGCATTGAAGCCGGCATGAAATGTTTTATACATAAAACGACATTTGAAGTGGAATCTTTTCCTGATGAAAACAGGTTTCCGGAAATGGATTCGGAGGATGAAGAAGGACCATGGAAGGAAATCATTGACAAAGTTTTTGGCAATAGTGATTACCTGGAAATTCAACCGATAGATTCTTCTGACAGTTTTAATATAATGGAAAATTTTACACTTTCCCTTCCTGAAAGCGCGACTAAGATTCGCCTGCTAACGGCGCTCGAAGGCCATAAGCCTTTCGGTAACTTCAATCATCAAATCCATAATGCAGGAAAAGAAAGAGAGCTATGGTTTCAATTCAGACGGGAAAGAGAAATTGAATGGCTTAAAGATCAGTTGGAAG
>JBDTJV010000511.1:0-5172 GCA_039935675.1 Ginsengibacter sp.
AAGGAGATTTTCGCGACAACCCAAACTCTATTGTAAGCCTGATCATTTTGAATGCCAGCAAAGGCACGAGATCCGGAACTGCAAAGAAGGAAGCAGATGAAATATCAGAAAGGATATTCATAGCTGCCTTTTTTTCAGGATCTTTCATTTCGGGCAGGTTGTTATAATACTCCGTTGTTTTGTTATGCAGCAAAAATTTCGTCTGCAATAAATCTCTCGTTACATGGATTTTACCGGGGGTGAGCGGTAAATGAATTCCCAGTTTCCGCAGAATATTTAATCCAAGCTTTACAGCTTCCAGGGTTTTATTTTGAGCAATAAGTTTCTTAATAATTATTGCTTGTCCTTTGGCAGAATCCGCAAGAGATTTACAATGCTTCAATAATATATTGGCCAGTTCATCTACTTTTTCATATTGGCCTGAAAGATAAGCGGCCTCGGCTGCATCAGTCGTCAGTTGTAAAACAAAATCATATTGTGTATTCCAATCTTCCTCATTCAAAAGATTAAGTCCTTTTTCAAAATACAGTAAAGCCTGTGAAAAAGCAGTAGATGAAAGTGCTTTTCGCCCTGCTCGCAGATTTAGATTAGCGAGGAAATCTTTTTCTTTTTTCTGCACAATCTTGCCTGCACCAAGGTTCCATTGATTGGTAATTTCATACAATTTTTCTTCGAGTTCGCTTTCATTTAAAAAGGCCGTCAATCTCTGCGCATTTTGTAGATGCATGGAAGCTTTTTCATCCTCTGAGATCAATGAATAAATTGCCTGCTGAATCCTGTCATGTGAAAATTTATATTCATCCTGAAAAGGAATGATAAGCCCCTCGGTAACAGGAATATTCAATAAAGTTTCGATGTTTCGTTCACTTACCTGTTTTATAATAGAGAGCGTTCTTTTGCTGAAATTATTTCCTATACCTGAAGCGATCTTTAATAATTCAAGTGTTTCGGCAGGAAGTTTTAAAATGAATGAAGTCATTAATTCCACCACATTTCCAGACACATTCATTTGAAGTATTAAATCTTCGTTGTATTTCCATTGCATCGAATCGAAATCAAAATGCAATAAGCCTTCCTCGTGAATTGATTTTAAAAACTGCCTTGCATAAAAAGCATTGCCTTTTGTTTTGTTATAAACAATTCGGGATAACTGGGAAATATTTTCATCCTGGGTTAATAATGTTTCGCTCACAAGCTGGTGAACCTCTTGATAGTTTAGATCACCTAATTCCATCTTTTCAATAACTACATGTTCCTCTTTAAGCTCCTGCAGCTTTTTGCCCAGCGGATGGTTGATGTCCACTTCATTGCTTCTGTAAGAACCAATAAGCATTGTATAATCAATATTCCTGTTTTCTGCAATTATTTTGAATAGATTTAATGAAGAAGCGTCAGCCCATTGCAGATCATCTGTGAATATTACCACCGGGGTATCTTTGTCCGCAAGACTTTCAAAAAATCGGGTAAATTCATAATTGAAGCGATTTTGCGCTTCTATTCCTTTGAGTTCAGGAGCAGGATTTTGTTTGCCCACCAGGTTTTCTATTCCCGGCATAAACTGGGTGAGCAAACTGCCGGAATTTCCAATGGCTTCTGCGAATTTCTTCTTCCACTTTGCCTGGAAATTTTTATCGGAGGCAAGAATAAATTGAATAAGTTCCTTGAATGACTGAACAATAGTAGGGTAGGGCGTTTCAGGGTTGATCTGGTCAAATTTTCCTTTGAGGAAAATACCGTTTTTTTGAGAAATAGAATTTTTAAATTCTTCTACCAGGGAAGATTTTCCACTTCCTGAATTCCCTGAAAGGAGCAGCACTTTTTTTCCCCCGCTTTCACATTGTTTGTATAAGGCATTCAAAAAGTTTATTTCTTTCCCGCGTCCATACAATTTTTTAGTAAAATTTAATTTTCCTGAAAAATCAGATGAAGCGATTGGAAATTCAATAGAGGTTACGTCTTTTTCGTCCGCATTTGTAATTTCTTCCAGGCATTTCTCAAGGTCACGTTTTACGCCAAATGCTGATTGGTAACGGTCTTCGGCATCCTTGGATAGCAGTTTCATAATTATAGCTGAAACTACAGTAGGAAGGTTCCTGTTAATGTCTTTTGGATTTGCCGGAGTCCTGGCGATGTTTGCATACATCAGTTCCAGTCGTTCGTCGCTTTCAAAAGGCAACTGGCCTGTAAAAAGCTGGTAAAGAATTATCCCAAATGAATAAAGATCTGCACGGTTATCGATGGTTTGGTTGATTCTGCCAGTCTGCTCCGGGGCGATGTATTTTAGAACCTCAATTTCTTTTTCACGGTAAGGATTCGTATTTTCTTCAAAAATTTTTCCTTCGGTTGCTACTCCAAAATCAATAAAGAAAATTTTATCGGTAGCAACCTCAATAAGAATGTTGGAAGGTTGTATGCGCCGGTGGAAAATATTTTCTTTGTGCATATTGCTGAGCGACTCAGCTATATCAGTAGCAAGGTGCAGCTGCTCAACAAAGGTCAATTTCTCTTTTGTAAGCAATTTGCCGAGGTCCTTTCCTTCTATGTATTCCAAAAGGATCTGTTCATGGCCTTCATTCTGATCTCTCTTTACCGCTTTTCTTACGCAGCTGGCCCTGGCTTTGGAACATAAATTAAATTCATTTTCAAGCCTGGCAAGTGTTTCTTTAGAAGGATATTCCTCCTTTAAAACTTTCAGACAGGTAGGCTTACCCAAATCATTATTAACCGTTTTTATAATCAGGGACTCATATCCATAATGAATAACATTGGCATGATCAATATTCTTTAACATTGGAGAATCGTATATGGATAATAAATATTATTCGTAAAAATCAATATTCAGGTAGTAGCAGGTTGGTTATTCGAGGATAAATTTGATTATTTATTACTATAAAGATATTAAATATCCAGGTAATGAGATGAAGTAGTTTTTATTTTAATATTTATGCACCATCTTTCGGCGTATGATTATCTTACCTAAACTCATAAATTATAGTGAACCAACAAATAACCGTGAAACTTATTTTCATTTGATAAAGCTTATTGAAATATTTTTTACAATTAATTTCCGGGTGAAATAAAATGGAGTATTTTGAAGTATAGTTTTACCTCTATTTTTAAAACTTAAATAAACATTCTAAACGGGAATCTTCCTTCTCAATTATCTTTGCAACATGCTATCAGTAAGTAATCGCGGCAAAAAGATGCCTTCTTCACCAATCAGGAAATTAGTTCCCTTCGCCGAGACGGCCAGGAAAAAAGGAATTAAAATTTATCATTTGAATATTGGACAGCCTGATATTGAAACGCCTCCTGAAATTCTGGATGCTGTTCGAAAATCTGATTTCAAAGTGTTGGAATACAGTCATAGCGCAGGAAATGAAAGCTACCGGAAAAAATTAGTGGACTATTACCACTCCGTAAATATCCAGGTGGATCATAATGAGATAATCATCACCACCGGTGGAAGCGAAGCTATTTTATTTGGATTTATGAGTTGCCTGGACGCGGGCGATGAAGTAATTATTCCTGAACCCTTTTATGCAAATTACAATGGATTTGCAGTAACTGCAGGAGTGACTGTAAGACCGATTACCTCTACTATTGAAACTGGTTTTGCTTTGCCTCCGATTGAAGAATTTGAAAAGCTGATCACTTCAAAAACGAAAGCCATCATTATTTGCAATCCAAATAATCCTACTGGTTATTTATATAGCCTTGAAGAGCTGGAAGTGCTGAAAACGATTGTCATCAAACATGATCTCTATTTATTTTCTGACGAAGCTTATCGCGAATTTTGTTATGAGGGAAAGCATTTTAGTGCGATGCAATTGGAAGGTGCAGAAAATAATGTGATACTGATGGACACGATCAGCAAACGTTACAGTGCTTGTGGCGCAAGAATTGGCGCTTTGGTTACCCATAATACCGAAGTCTTACAAACCGTCATGAAATTTGCACAGGCAAGATTAAGCCCTCCTGAATTCGGACAAATTTTGGGGGAAGCTGCAGTAGATCTGCCAGCTGATTATTTTGAAAAACCAAAAGCTGAATACCAGTTAAGAAGAGATACGATCGTTAAAAGATTAAATGACATTCAAGGTGTTTTTTGCCCAAATCCGGGTGGGGCTTTTTATGCGATGGCGTCTTTGCCCATCGATGACACGGATAATTTTTGTCAATGGTTGTTGGAGTCATTTAATTACAATGGGGCAACTCTCATGTTAGCGCCGGCCACCGGTTTTTATGGAACTGAGGGCTTAGGGAAAAATGAAGTGCGATTGGCTTATGTTTTAAATGTGGATGCGATCAACCATGCCATAGATTGCCTGGAGAAAGCACTTGAAGTTTATCCCGGAAGAACATTAGGAACAAAATCTAAATAAAGGTAAGTCCTGGATTAAAATATTATTGCTGGTTGTTCAAAGGCTGGACATCTTCCTCGTTGGTCATTAGTGTATCAATTAATTTATTTGAGAAAACTTCTGCTCCCTCATAATTTAAATGATTCATATCTGCGAAATAGGAAGGATGATTGGTAAGTGAAGTGTCATTCAAAAAATTGAAGAATCTTATATTGTTTTCCCGGGCGATCTTTTCTCCTAAAATAACTGAGTTTGGAGTATTTTTTAATTCATGATAAAACGGTGAGCAAACAATGTAAAGTTTCACGTTGGAATGAATACAATCCCGGATAAAGGATTTATAGATCCTTATTTTATTTACATCTAACGCTTCTTCGGGATAATATCCGGTGTCAAGTTCTCTGTCAAACACTTTTTTTAAAGGAACAAACCCGTGGAAATCCTTTCTTCGTTCTTTATTGAATTCTGTGTTTCCTACTAAAATGGTAAAAAGCATTGAATTAAAAGGATAGATTCCTGAGCAGAGCTTAATACTTTCTTCAGAGCTTTTCATATTTATGATCGATCGTATTTCCGGGTGATTTTTATAGTAATACCAATTATAAAAAATAGATAGTCCAATATTTGATTATTGGATTTTTTTATATTATTTTTGGACTATAAAATAAATATAACATGTCGCATCCTTTTCAAATCACTGTAAAAGAATCAATTCCAGAGCTTCGAAAGCTTCAACGTAAAAGTGGACCACTTATAGCAAAACGCCTTTTAATGCTAATAGAAATTAAGAACCATGCAAAAACCGGTA
>JBDTJV010000512.1:0-2582 GCA_039935675.1 Ginsengibacter sp.
CCTACCATATCCGTCATATTAATAGCTGATGCCTGCCACAATCCAAGCTTTCTGTTCACTAATTCCATAAAGAGATTTAAGAAAAAAGAAGATGACCTATTAAATAAAATTCAATTTAGTAATAAAAAGGTAATCGATGCAAGTTGCTTTATTAATGCAGAAAACCTATCATCCAAAATTTTTCTCGAAGTGGTCGGTGAGGACACCCACCACGGCCGTCCCGCCGGTAGGTGTCCCACCAACCGGCGACAATTTAGTATTCATAAAAATCTGCCTAATTGAACCAGAAAACCTAAACTCAAAAATTTTAAATTAAAAATAAGAATCCGGTTAAAATGTTTGTTTACTATTCTTTTTTACATTTGATAAAATATAGAAAATGGTCAACAGGAGAAAATTTTTACAGCTTTCCACTTTAGCCGCCCCCTTTCTTTCCTTAAAGAATGTAGCAAATAACGGTAATGCACAAACGAAACCAATTGTGGTATCAACTTGGAGTAATGGAAAAGAAGTGAATATCGAGGCATGGAAAATATTATCTGCAAAAGGCCGCGCACTCGATGCGGTGGAAGCCGGCGCCAGATATGTGGAAGATACCATAGATTGCTGCATAGGCCTCGGTGGATATCCGGACAGAGACGGTATTGTAACGCTTGATTCCTGCATTATGGATGAACATGCCAACTGCGGTTCCGTTGGAGCGATTGAACAAATAAAGCACCCGGTTTCCGTAGCCAGGAAAATTATGGAAACCACGCCGCACATCATGTTGGTAGGAGAAGGAGCCACACAGTTTGCTATTGAAAATGGCTTTAAAAAAGAATCAAAGGAACTTTCTGCTCCGGCAAAAGAAGCCTACGATAACTGGCTGAAAAAAACTGAATACAAACCGGAGATCAATATTGAAAATAAAAAAACCAATGGACCTTTTGCGCCTCCTTTTTTTGATGATGGATCAGTAAATCATGATACAATGGGCCTGGTCGCCATTGATGCTGCAGGAAATATGAGCGGGGCGGTAACTACCAGTGGAATGGCATTTAAAATTCATGGACGTGTTGGAGACTCTCCTATCATTGGTGCCGGATTATTTGTAGATAATGAAGTAGGCGCAGCCACTTCAAGCGGGCTTGGTGAAGAAGTAATGCGTATTTGTGGAACGCACGTCGTTGTTGAAGCCATGCGTAACGGCCTTTCACCCGAAGCTGCTTGTAAGAAGGCAATTGAACGGATCATTAACAGGGATATGCAAAGAGCAAAAACCTTGCAGGTAGGCTTTTTAGCATTAAATAAAAATGGGCAGTATGGCGCCTATGCTGTTCAAAAGGGTTTTGTATTTGCCGTAAAAAGTGAAGGCGAGGAGAAAATTATTCCCGCAAAATATTTTTTTGATTTAGGAGTAACCTAAAAAATAATTATGAAATTAGAAGTAATAGGATTCAATATTAAAAGCTGCATTACAGCCCAGGAATCTGGTGCAAAAAGAATTGAACTTTGTGCCGGGCCCGGAGAAGGAGGAACCACTCCTTCCTTTGCTTTTATCAAATCAGCAAGAGAATTATTACATATTGATCTTTATGTAATGATCCGGCCGCGAGGCGGTGATTTTTTATTCAGCGATGATGAGTTTAAGATGATGAAGAAGAATATTGAAATATGTAAAGATTCAGGTTGTGATGGCATTGTAACCGGCATGCTGTTAAAAAATGGAAAAGTAGATAAAAAAAGATGCAAAGAACTCCTGGACCTTGCCTATCCAATGGAAGCAACATTTCATCGTGCCTTCGACAGAGTAAAAGATCCTTTTGAATCACTGGAAGATATTATTGATCTGGGTTTCGAAAGAATTTTGACTTCAGGCCTTAAACCAAAAGCCATTGAAAGTACCGATCTTTTATCCCGGTTGGTAAAAAAATCCGCAGGAAGGATCCTGATCATGCCAGGTTCTGGGATTACCTCTCAAAATATAATTTCTATCGCGGAAAATACCGGCTCTACAGAGTTTCACAGCTCAGCAAGTGTTACTGAAAAAAGCAAAATGGAATATATTAACCCCGAAATGAAAGAATCACTGGATTATATTTCTGTAAATGGAGAAGAAGTAAGAAAAATGGCTGACTTATTAGAGAAACACAACATCAACAAATTGGTATAATCCTCATTACTGACTTGGTATGATTTTGCGAAATCAAATTTTACTGGAACATTCAAAAGCCAATTGCCAAGAGATCATTGATTGGGTAGGCGATGATGTTTCAAAATTTAATCAATTATTTCATTTATTACTCAATGACGAATACCGTGTTACGCAACGGGCAGCGTGGCCTTTAAGTTATTGCGCGATTGCACATCCTGAATTCATGCAAAACAATTTCGGTAAATTAATCAGTAATTTACAAAAGCCTTCGTTGCATGATTCCATCAAACGCAATACATTAAGGCTTTTGCAGCATATTGATATTCCTGAAAAATATGAAGGGGAAATTCTGGAAACCTGTTTTAAATATGTAGAATCTCCAAAGGAAGCAGTGGCAATAAAGGCTTTTGCATTAACTGTTTTAGGAAAATTTACCAGGAAGTAT
>JBDTJV010000513.1:0-3855 GCA_039935675.1 Ginsengibacter sp.
CGAAAGTTTCTCCTTTATTTCAAAGCTGGTCAGGTGGCTAATTAATTGTAAGGAACGCATATCTTAGAATTTAAACGCTAAGATAGCAAATATTTATTCTAGTATAATTGATGGCGGTTTATTATTAATTTTTTGCGCTTCTCCCGAAGTGTTTACTACTTTCAGATAAATGGTTCCTATTTGGGTATTTCGTGTAGCCACGTAAAACATAGCTGGTATTATCTTCGGGAGAACACCAGCTGCAGAATCTTTTCCATCCAGCTTTTGTGTTTGTGTTGGAATGTTATTTCCGTCTACTGGTATCACCTGGTTACCTTTATAAATATTAAACATTTTCTGAGCATAATAAGAAGGCGACCCATCTATTTGGAATTTTTTTTTGCGTCTTAAATTTTTTTTTGCCTTTAAGAAGTTTATTTGTACTCAATTCCTGAAATCTATATTATTTTTTATTCTTTTTATAAAGATCGGGTGGGGAATCTTTCATTTTCAGTTTCCTGAAATTATGAATTCGCTTGAATGTCAAATAGTTTGCATTATGATAGCTATTCGCATTTCCCCAGGCTGTTCTAATTGCCGAGATAAGGTCGTTTCCATCAAATTGCCAGTCAACATATTGAAATCCTGTTTTATCATTCATGCTTAATTTGGCCCCTTTATCGTAACTTATAATTGTGTAATTCTCTTTCCAGTGACGCAAATCTTTAGAGGAAATTAATATCAATACATTTCGCTGGTGTTGTGGGGAATATTTCCATTCAGTAACGGTATTCCTGTTGGTGATTTTATTTACGATAGCCCAATATTTTTTACTAATTGAATCGTATCTTATGGTAAACTTCGATTCAGCTCCGGGGAAATGAATAAAGCCATTTGTTGGATTAAATGAAAGTGTTTTTCCATCCTCAGAAATATTTAGTATTGCGGCCGTTTCATACCTGGGAATACCCTTTACGTACCCGGTTTGTTTGAATGACTTATCTGCTCCTTGCGTACCGTTCAATCTCATGATTTCTTTTAACCTGCCATCGGGAGCTATTACCACATTTCCTTCAAGCCATCCGGGCTTCGCAGCGTTCATCCATGATGTATCAAATGTTAGCGCATTAGAGGTTTCCCAGTTTTGGGCTTTTAATAAATCTATGCTATCTGGTGCCGAAATTACCATTGCGTGAAAATTCAAAGGCCAGTCAGTACCTGTTACTTTTTCCATTGCCCTCCATATTCTTCCGTCATGATCTACAACAGGTACGGGGCCACAATGGAAATGACCTTTTCTTAGCAATCCATGATTTTCATCGATTGGTATTGACCAGTTTCTTCCGCCATCATCGGATCGACGAATGACGATATTTCCATATTCCTTACTATCACCAAGAATATATAATTTTTGGTTATGAATAAATAATGTTGACCAATATTGATCATGAAGTCCCGCTTCCCGGTTCCAAGATACTCCACGATCTTTTGAAATAAAAACGTCTGTACTGTCATTGCCTGTTCCGCCACCAAAATAATCGTGACTGGCCACATAGGTACCATTTGGTAAAATGACAATACTGGGTGAGCCTAAAAAAACGTGTTGCGCATCATTACTTTTGTCAATCACAATACCAGGCGGATCCGGGATTATTTCCTGGGCCACAGCATTTGAAAAAAATAAGGATAATAATAAAACTTCTAAAACCTGTTTAAACATAAGTGGTATTGTATCAACAGCAATTTAGAATAATGACCAGAAGTTTTAAAATCTATTTCAGACGCGAGGTAATGTGATCATAGCTTTTACGAATGTTTTTACTAACGTTTATAAAAGCTTCAACGTAAAATCAGTTCAAAAAATCAACTGAAAGCCTCCTGGAGGAAGATTCATTTTTACGCATAATGAGTTCCAGAAAAAAACTGATACAGAGAAAGAGCATAAAATAAAACTCGAAGTTTTCAAACACAAAGCAGAAAGGATTTTAGAAACACTAGCTGTTTTTACATTTCTGCAATTTGAAAAGAAATATTATAACAATATCGATGCGTCTAACACAAATGATTCAGGGTTTGATGCGCACATTGATGCGTTAAATAGGAATAATAAATTTGGAACCGCAGATAGCTATAAAGCAGCCAGGAATTCGATTGAATCATTTGCATCCAAATCAACATATTCCGATATAGACGCACAATTTTTAAACGATTATGAAAATTGGATCTTGGGGAATGAAAAAAGTATCTCTACTGTAGGCATTTACACAAGATCATTAAGGACAATTTTTAATAATGCAAAAGCCGATAATCTTATTGATAATTCACTTTATCCTTTCGGAAAAAGAAAATATATAATTCCAACTTCCAAGAATAATAAAAGAGCATTAACTCTTGATGAGGTAAAAAACATTTTTCACTTTCCTGTAGAAGAAGGATCCAGTTTACAGTTCAGTAAAAACTTCTGGATTTTTACCTATTTATGCAATGGAATGAATATGTTAGAGATTTGCAGATTAAAATGGTCGCAAATTGATGATAATGTTCTGACCTATTCCGGGGAAAAACCAAAAACACAAAAAGGATCGTAGAACCGATAATTGTTCCTCTTAAAAAACAAGCCTGGGAAATAATAAAAAAATGGGGTAGTGAACAAAAAAATCCTGATGACTATATTTTCCCTTTCTTCAATGAGCTAGAAAGTCAATCTTTGAAAGCAAGAAAAAAAAAAGATATAAATAAAAAAATAAATACAGGGTTAAAAAAAATCAGAACAGATCTTGACATCAAAATTCCTTTAACTACTTATGTAGCCAGGCATACGTATGCTACGATAATGATTCAAAATGATATGCCATTAACCACATTGAAATCTCAACTTGGGCATTCAACAATAACGACGACTGAAAAATATATAGGATCGTTGGGCTTAAAAAATTTAGTGGAGATTACCGATAAGTTGACTGGATTTTAGATGTAGCAAAGACAAAAGTGACTTATATTGACACAAATAATAATTAGAAGTTATCTGGGTAACAAACTGATTCTATTTAGTTTATGTAAAATCCATATTATTAATTCGGAAATAATCCGAATTAAAGCTTGTTTTCTTACATTATATTGTTAAATTTGGGTACCTAATTCGGAAAAGATCCGAATTATCTCTAAAATAATTACATCAATGAGTTTTCGGGAGAAGATACAAGTGTATAGTGAACAGCCATTAAATAAACAACTCCTTTTGGATCTGCTGAAGGAATATAAAAGGCCATACGATAAAATTGATGAATTGGTTAAACAAAAAGTACTGGTACAATTAAAAAGAGGGCTTTATATACCGGGTACTAAACTCGATATAGATCCCCCGGATCCTCTTCTCATTGCAAATCATCTTTATGGTCCCAGCTATATTTCTTTAGATACAGCATTGTCTCATTGGGGTCTCATTCCTGAAAGAGTATATGAAATTACTTCTGTCACCACAAAGCATTCTAAGATTTATAAAACAGCGGTAGGGAGATTCAGCTACAGGAACATGCCCTTACCATACTACAGCTTTGGCATAAAACAGGTACAGCTTACAAAAAAGCAAACAGTATTAATGGCATCAATGGAAAAAGCATTGTGTGATAAAATAATTGCTACGTCCGGTATATTGTTGCGGAGTGTAAAGCAAACATTGGAATTATTGATTGAAGATTTCCGTATTGATGAAAATTATCTTCGAAAGTTAGAAATATCAACTATTAGTAGTTGGCTTAAAGATGCGCCAAAAGAAAATAGCTTGATAACCCTTGTAAAAGCATTAAAAAGTTTATGATTAAAGAATGGCTTGAAGAATATAAACCCGTTAATCAGGAAGCTGCGGAACAGGCACTT
>JBDTJV010000514.1:0-3091 GCA_039935675.1 Ginsengibacter sp.
TGGTCCGCTCTTCATTACCAAGACCGGCATGGTAATAATCCGCCTGGATGCCATTCAAATTAAGCATTTCAGCGATTTCTTTTGTTCGTCTCCTCGTTTTGCAATAGACGATTCCGCTGCCGGGTACCTTGTTTAGAATATTTAATAATTTATTTTCTTTCGAAGACATATCGAAAGCGCTATAAGAAAGATTCGGTCTTTCGAATGATTGTTGAAAAAACTGTTGGTTTTTTTTGAATATAAGCTTTTCACAGATATCTTTTTGTACTTCTGCAGTAGCAGAGGCCGTCAGTGCAAGAACAGGTACTTCCGGAAAATATTCCCGGATAGAGGCTATACGAAGATAAGGAGGCCGAAAATCATAACCCCATTGAGAAATGCAATGGGCTTCGTCAACTGCGATCAGATTTATTTTTAACAGTGGAACGTATTCTAAGAATAGCTCTGTTTCCAATCTTTCGGGTGACACATATAAAAATTTAAAATTGCCGTAGGCTGCATTTTGCAAAGTCTTTTTCACCTCTATAAAACTCATACCGGAATAAATAGAAAGTGCAGGTATTCCTTTTTTTTTCAGGTTCAAAAGCTGGTCTTTCATCAACGCGATCAAAGGGCTTATTACAAGGCACAATCCCTCATTCATCATAGAGGGCACCTGGAAACAAATGGATTTTCCACCACCTGTAGGCATAACAGCCAGTGTATCATTTCCTGCTAAAACCGATTCAATAATTTGGGGTTGTAATTGCCTGAAAGAATCGTATCCCCAATATTTCTTTAAAGTTTGTAACATCTGGCTCATCATTGCAAAGCAAATCATTTTCATTAAAATTAAAGAATTCAATACCAAGAGTAAAACTATTAAAGATTACTTTTTCTACATTTTAGAGAAGTTGATATGCACTACTTTTGCCGCAAAAAGGGAAAATGGAAATATCTTATCACTTTGATGAGATCGATCAAATCGCAGCAGAATTTTTAAAGCAGACGAAAGGCTTTACAATTTTTGCTTTTAGTGGAGAATTGGGAGCTGGTAAAACAACCCTGATCAGCAGGATTTGCAAACAGCTTGGAGTTGCAGAAACAGTTACCAGTCCTACATTCTCTATCATACAGGAATATGCAACTCTTGGTGGAAATGCTATTTTTCATATGGATCTTTACCGGATCAGAACAAGAGAAGAAGCAGTTGATGCCGGCATTGAAGATTGTCTTTCCGGTAATCAAATTTGCCTGGTAGAATGGCCCGAAAAAGTACCCGAAATCTTTCCGGAAAAAACAATTTTTACTGACATTGAAATTCTATCAAAAGACCAGAGAAAATTGGTTATTCATTTTCCGGTATAATAATTTATATTTATATCACCATTATTGTAAAACTTATCCATGGCTACTTCAAAACCTTTCGTCTCCCCATCATTTACTTATGAAACATTAGAAGAAACCCTTGATATAAAGCCAAAAAGGGCTGAATTGATGGTCGGTATCCCTCGCGAAACATCTTTCCAGGAAAACCGGATCGCTCTTACCCCGGAAGCAGTAAGTGTGTTGGTTGCCAATGGCCACCAGGTAATAATGGAAAGCAAATCAGGCTTGGGTTCCAGCTATTCCGACAAAGATTACAGCGAAGCAGGTGCAAAGATTTCTTCTGATAAAAAAGAGATTTTTGAGTGCGACATTTTGGTAAAAAGCGCTCCTGTTGGTGAATCAGAAATTGATTTATTAAAGCCTAATCAATTCATTATTTCACCGATTCATATTACTGCAATGAAACGGGAAATTTTAGAGAAGATGATGGAGAAAAAAATTACGGCTCTAAGTTTTGAAAATCTGAAAGATGACAGTGGGCATAACCCCATTGTAAGAAGTATGAGTGAAATAGCAGGTAGTGCGGTCATGCTTATTGCAGGACAATATCTGAGCAATGCCAACAACGGAAAAGGGGTTTTGGTTGGCGGTATTTCAGGCATCCCACCTACAAAAGTGATCATAATCGGGGCGGGAATTGTGGGAGAACAAACTGCCCGTACTGCTCTGGCAATGGGTGCAAGTGTGAAAATCTTTGATAACAGTATTTACCGCCTGAAAAGATTGCAAAATAATATTGGTTTACGTTTGTTCACTTCCGTTATAGAGCCTGGAATTTTAGCCAAACAATTAAAAACGTGTGATGTGGCAGTTGGGGCTTTATCCGCTTCGGGTGGAAGGACTCCATTAGTAGTTACCGAAGAAATGGTGAGCAGAATGCGGCCTGGTAGCGTAATTGTTGATGTGAGCATTGATCATGGCGGATGTTTTGAAACTTCAAGAATTACTTCCCACACTTCGCCTGTATTTAAAAAATATGATGTCATTCATTATTGCGTACCCAATATTCCAAGTGGATTTGCACGCACTGCATCACAGGCTATTAGTAATGTATTAATGCCTCTGATACTTGAAATGGCCGATGATGGTGGTTTTGAAAACCTGGTGTGGTATAAGATAAATATCCGCAGTGGCATTTATATTTTCAAAGGAGCATTGACCAATTTTCACCTGAGTCAAAGGTTTGACCTAAAATTTACCGATTTGAATCTGTTAATTGCCAGCAGAAGATAAGATCGGTATTTTCACAATTAAAACAGTAATTGCGATTATTTGTTCGTTTACTATAAAATTCTATTGGGAGTCTCTTTCCTGGGCTCTCAGCCATCTTTCAGGGATTTCATTATTACTCGCAAATAAATAGTCTTTATAACTGCAGGCGATGATTTTTTTATCCGGCATCTGCATCCACCAACGACCTGTTTTTTTACTTTGATAAAATACAGTATTTATTTCTGCAAAGGCAGTATTGTATTCGTTAAAATTTTGTTTATCACTCAGTAATGATTCTTCACGACTCCTGTTTTTGCCATCAATAAAATACCAGATCATTTGTGCTATTTGTAAAGCTGAAAGTTTCTGGTGATCCTTATCAGCATCAAAACCATAAATTCCAATTGAAGACAGAACAGGGCTCATGCCGGCATATCGGGCCAGTGTACACGCTTCTTCACCTGTCAAACCATTTGGGCTGCAGATGGAAGCGGGTGAATCACTGTTTTTA
>JBDTJV010000515.1:0-8569 GCA_039935675.1 Ginsengibacter sp.
GAAACTTCTATTGTTTATCCAGGCAAGAAAGATCTTTACAGGAAGGAAAAATCCGCGAGAATAGTTCCACTGGTTTTCTGGAGATCATTGGTTGCAGCAGTTTTTATCGGTTTTGGAATTTGGACTACAGTTACCTACTTTAATAAAAGCGAACTGTCACAAACCGTAGCAACCACGTCAAACAAAATCGATAACTCTGTAAAAAAAGAATCTCAGCCTGGTCAAGTGATGCCAATAAAAACACCGGCTGTTGAGGAAAAAACTATAGCTTCTTCTGACAAGATTAAAGAAGCTCAAAAATTACAAAAACACGGTAGTGGCATTGAGAAGCCTTTCCCGAATGTGGGGAAAACAAATGAACAACAGATTGCAAAAAAGGCTAATAAAGTAGAAATCCCGGTTATTGAACAGAAAATAAATGACGTAAAATCAAAAGATAATTATCAGCTGGCAATAACAAAAGAACCAGTTCACGAAATTCCTGAAAAGATGGTAAGTACTGAAAACACTGTTGCTTATCACGCCGAAATCAATCATGCTGTAGAAATCGATCCGGATGTTTCAAAACCAAATTATGCGCAAACTGCTTCCTATATTTCTAATGCAGATCGAAAAAATGACAATTATGTTTTCTATGATGTTTCAACCGAAGAATTCAGAAAAACCAAAGTAGGCGTTTTTTTAAAAAAAGTGAGACGAATCGTCGAGAGAACGAACCCGGTTGCCCGTTTGTTGGGAGAAGATGGCCAAATGGCTGCTAAATAAACTTTCACATATTTAAGGTAGATAAAATCAAAAAAAATGAAAAAGACAATTCTGATGGCAAGTGTATTGCTTATGGCTGCGACAAGCTTCGCACAAACTGATTCCATTAAAGTGGAAAAAAAATCTGACACTATTCGCATTGGCGGTATGATCATCCTGAAAAAAGGCGAAGCTGATGACAGAAAAAGAGTCACTGTGACAGTAGGAAATCCCAACAGGCGAAAGGAAACTTCCAATATCAGTACTTCCTCTTCTGTCTTTGATATTGGATTTGCCAATTGGAGTGATAAAACCAATTATGCCCAGGCAAAGGCCGATGGTAATTTGGTAGGCTCTCCGGATTTGAACCCTACAGATTTCAAACTGAAAACTGTGAAATCAGTAAATGTAAATATTTGGTTCTTTATGCAAAGAATGAACCTTATAAAGCATTATGTAAACCTGAAATACGGTCTCGGACTTGAATTAAATAATTATAGATTTACAAGTAATGTAACCTTCGATAAAGGAGGTGCTAATCCTTACAACCCTTCCCAAATTATTCCAAACGCTTTCGTTTTCAGAGATTCTGTAAATTTCTCAAAAAACAAGCTGGCCGCTGATTACGTAACGGTGCCTTTGATGCTCAATTTCAGAACCAATCCCAATTATTCGGATAAAGGAATCAGCCTGAGTGCCGGAGTAAGCATGGGATATTTATACAGTAGCCGCAATAAGCAAAAGAGCGATGCGAGGGGAAAACAAAAAAATCACGGTGATTTTGATCTCGATCAGTGGAAATTTAGTTACGTTGGTGAATTAGGACTTGGCCCTGTTCATTTATACGGTTCGTATAGCCCTAAATCTATTTTCAAAAATGATTTGAATTTTACACCTTATACAATAGGCTTACGCTTTAGTAATTGGTAATTTTCTCAGGGTTAGTTTAATTAAAAAAACCTGCTAATCAAAGGCAGGTTTTTTTTATAATAAGAATTAGAAATCAGAGCTATTTATTCATTTACTGTAATGAATCTCAAAAAAAATCAATCATTTAAAATAGAAAGGTCTAATTCAAATCCGAGTAAAACTTCTTCGCCGGAAAGTTTGCTGTCAAATCCTGCTACCTTACTAATAGTCCCGTCTTTTCTGTAAATAAATACTGTTTTATTTTCAGGATTGATGAGCCACGCAAGTTGGCAGCCGTTTTCGATCCATTTATTCATTTTAGATTCTAATAATTTTAAATTATCAGATTTACTCTTTAATTCAATCACGAAATCAGGACAAATATGTGGAAATTCATTCTTTTCAGTCTCATTTAATTGTCCCCATTTTTCTTTTGTTAACCAACTTGCATCGGGGGAACGTACAGAGCCATCTTGTAAGGTAAAACCGGTTGAAGAATCAAAACAAATGCCCTTATTTCTCTTCCTATTCCAGAAGATTAACTCTCCTATCAGATTGGCATTTTTAATGCCCGTGTTCGCATTAGTTGGTGGCATAATAATAATTTGCTTGTTCTCATCTCGCTCAATGTGAAATAATTCGTTTTGCTGGCAAAAATTATAAAACTCTTTGTCCGACATAGAATCGGATAAGATACCTTTCAAAGGAAAAATTTTTTCGTTAAATGCAAGTTCCATACATCAAATTTACCGAATATTATTTACTCAAATGCATGCTTCTTTCCCTGTAAAGCTGCCTGAAATAAGGATCGCGAAGGTCTTTAATAAAACGAATGGCTTCGCCGGTGCTTTTCATTTCAGGCCCTAATTCCTTGTTTACGCCAGGAAATTTATTGAAAGAGAAAACAGGTTCTTTGATAGCAAACCCTTGAAGTTTTTTCTCAAAGGTGAAATCTTTCAATTTTGCCTCACCGAGCATAATTTTAGTGGCGATATTTAAGTAAGGAATTTGGTAGGCTTTCGCAATAAAAGGAGTAGTACGTGAAGCACGTGGATTGGCTTCAATTACATAAACTTCTCCATTTTTAATGGCAAACTGGATATTGATTAAGCCCTTTATGTTTAAAGCTCGTCCTATTTTTTCTGCATATTCTTCCATCGTTTGCACGATCAACGGTGATAAGTTAAATTGAGGCAAAACGGCATTACTATCACCACTATGAATTCCTGCAGGCTCAATGTGTTCCATCACTCCCATTACGTGAAAGGTGTCGCCATCGAAAATTGCATCAATTTCTGCTTCCTGGCAGCGGTCTAAAAACTGATCGATCAATATTTTGTTTCCTGGTAAATGTTTCAACAAACTAAGCACTCCATTTTCCAATTCTTCATCGTTCAAAACAATTCTCATTCTCTGGCCGCCTAATACATAGCTAGGACGAACCAAAACCGGGTAGCCAACTTCGTGAGCAATCTCGATTGCTTCGTCAGCATCATGAGCCGTTCCGTATCTTGGATAGGGAATTTGAAGTTCTTTGAGCATATCGCTAAATCGGCCGCGATCTTCAGCAATATCCATGTTATCGTAAGAAGTACCGATTATTCTTATCTCTTTTTCATCTAATCTTTTCGCCAGTTTCAATGCAGTTTGACCCCCTAACTGAACGATTACACCATAAGGCTTTTCCAGTTCGATTATTTCCCAGATGTGTTCCCAGAATACAGGTTCAAAATATAATTTGTCGGCGATATCAAAATCGGTAGAAACTGTTTCAGGATTACAATTGATCATAATTGCTTCCATACCACACTCTTTGATGGCAAGCAACCCATGAACACAGCAGTAGTCAAATTCAATACCCTGGCCGATTCGATTTGGGCCACTGCCTAATACAATAATTTTTTTCTTGGAAGATGGAATGGATTCGTTGTTGATGATGTTATTGTTCATTACAGTATTTAAGTGCGATGTTATATAATTTTTTGCTGATTCTACACCCTAATAAAATTAATTTGTCTAATGCGGTTTTTACAGAAGGAATTAAATTTTTATTTTTTGCAATCATAAGAATTCCAACCAACCCTGTTATATCAAAACCCAGGTCTGTAGCTACGACTCTGCCTAATTTTTCATCAATTATTAGTAGATCTGCGTTTAGTTCAATTGCCATACTTATTGCCTCCAACTCGCCTTGGTCAAGAATATTTTTATAATCCTTTACATTTGAAAGATTATGAGTTGAATATATTTTAATCCAATCTGCATTTATGAATTCTGAAAGGATATATCCTTTATTTTCAAGTTGTAAGATTTCTTTATTTACAGCATCGGGAATAATTATTTCCCCATAAAGAATTTTTAATAAATGAATTAAATTGATTTGAAGTAAGTACCCAACAGAAGAAGTATCACTAACAATTATTTTTTGCATACTTTTTAGCCATTTCAACGTCTTTAAGTACGGTCTCCTCATCAAAAATTGATATCTTCCTTTTGCCAAGTTCTTTTACAAAATCCATCCAATGCATCCCCGCAAGTTTTGCTGCCACATAAAAGGAGTAATCCGCTTTCTCGTAAAGCATTATTGCAATTTCCAGACGAAGCTCTTTTTCCATCCCTGGGTTTAAACTCAATTCTTTTTCATCAATTGTAATCATAAAATATTTTTAATGATGAAGGAAATCACTCAAAGGTACTGTAAAAATAAGGCGTCTTTGCTTCAAACTCAGCGCTGCATGTGTCTACCATTTTATATACTCGCTTAATTCCCAAGGCTTTCCTCTTTTCATAAATATCTTCATCTGTGGTGCCATCCTTCATGATCTTGGCAATTTGTTCGTCACCAAAGCCCAGGCGCTTTGCTTCTGTCAAAAGCTCTGTTGATATCTTTTCTAAATTGGTATTTGCCAAAGCTTTTTCACAATTCACGATTTTCTGGATTTGGTAAATAAACCAACGATCAATGCCTGTGGATTCGCAAATGCGCTTGATGCTAACGCCAATCATCAGGGCATCTTTAATTCTGAAAATGCGATCCCATTTTGGTATTTTTATGTACTCTACAATTTCTTCGGCATGCATCAAACTTTTTCCATAATAGCCCAAACCAACTGCATCATTTTCCAAACTCTGACAAGCTTTTTGTACTGCTTCTGCGAAACTTCTACCAATGGCCATTACTTCTCCTACTGACTTCATCTGGAAACCTAAAGTGTCATCCGCACCTTTGAATTTATCAAAATTCCACCGTGGAATTTTAACAATTACGTAATCCAAAGCAGGTTCAAAATAGGCAGAAGTTGTTCCGGTAATTTGGTTTTTTAGCTCGTCAAGCCTAAAACCTACGGCAAGTTTTGCAGCAATTTTTGCAATCGGATAGCCTGTAGCTTTACTGGCCAAGGCAGAAGAACGACTTACTCTTGGATTGATTTCTATTGCTATAATGTCTTCTGTATGAGGATTTATTGCAAACTGCACATTACAACCTCCGGCAAAATTTCCTAAATTTCTCATCATAGATATCGCCATATTTCTCATTTTCTGATAGGCAGTATCGCTCAAAGTCATGGCCGGGGCTACTGTGATAGAATCGCCCGTGTGAACTCCCATCGGATCAAAATTTTCGACAGTACAAATGATCACTACATTATCATTATCATCGCGCAATAATTCCAATTCAAATTCTTTCCATCCCATCATTGCTTTTTCTACTAATACTTCATGCATAGGCGAAGCAGTTAAACCCCGGTTAAGCGCTTCATCCAAATCGGCCTTATGAAATACGATGCTTCCTCCTGTGCCACCTAAAGTAAATGATGGCCGAATTACCAAAGGAAATCCTATTTCCTGGGCAATTTCTTTTCCTTCTAAAAATGAATTGGCAATTTTAGCGGGAGCCACCGGAATTTTCATTTCAATCATCCATTCGCGGAATTTCTCCCTATCTTCTGCTTTGTCAATCGCTTTAATATCCACCCCAATCAAACGGATATTATTTTTTTCCCAAACACCTACTTCGTCGGCTTCTTTACAAAGATTTAAAGCTGTTTGTCCGCCCATTGTTGCCAAAACAGCATCAACAGGCATTTCACCGTCTTTATTTTCTTCAATAATTTGCTCAAGGCTTTCTACATTTAATGGAAGCAAGTAAACTTTATCAGCCATCATCGGGTCGGTCATGATGGTTGCAGGGTTACTGTTGATCAAAATTACCTTGATTCCTTCTTCACGAAGACTGCGGGCAGCCTGGCTACCTGAATAATCAAATTCACAGGCCTGCCCTATAACGATAGGGCCAGATCCGATGATTAAAACTGTTTTAATGGATTTGTCGAGTGGCATGAAATTGTAATGTGTGGCTGCCAAAAATAAATTAAAGTCAGGAATTCGAAGGAAGAAAAATGTGAAGGAGATGAAAATTATATCAGATTACCCATTAAGAATCCCACTTATTTGTACGTTTACTATGAATTCAAAATAAAAAAGCAGGTATTTAGCCTGCTTTTTTATTTTGGGTATATATATTTATAAAAGATAATTCCTGTCTGAACCATACAAACTCTTAAACATTTTTTTCAAAATATAGATTTTGTCAATCCATTCATCATCTCCCTGCTCTTTAAATTCATCCATATACTGTTCTACTTTTTCCACAGTATCTTCGGCATTATCCAATAATTGCCGTGACTTGTTTTTAAGAAAATCATAGAATTCATTTCTTTGTTCCCTGGGCATACTTAGAAATTTGACCAGTGCAACTCCTGCAGCAGCTCCCAAAATAACAGCTGCAATCTTATTTGATTTCGCCATAGTGTTTAAAATTTTTAGTTCTTAGCTTTGTCGGTATGAGATCCAATTTTATTAAAAAATATACTATACATAAACCGTTCCTGTTTTTTGTTTTTGTATTTTTTAGCTCTTCAATTTTCGGCCAGTTTTTTCCACCCAAAAAATATCCAAAGGATTATTTTATATATCCTGTAGATGCCAAGATCAGTTTGGCGGCCAATTTTGGAGAATTAAGACCAAATCATTATCACATGGGTTTGGACTGCAGGACAGACCAGGTAATTAACCGCCCGGTAAAAGCTGCGGCCGATGGATATATTGCGCGGGTAAGTGTTGCCCCATTTGGATTTGGAGAGGCAATTTATATTAATCATCCAAATGGATTTACTACTGTTTATGGACATTTACATCGGTTTACGCCCGCTTTGGAAAAGTATGTAACCGATCAGCAATATAAGCAGGAATCGTGGAATGTTTCTTTGGAAATTCCTCGCGGATTATTTCCAGTAAAAAAAGGCCAGTTGATCGCTTATAGCGGAAATACCGGTGGATCACAGGGGCCGCATTGCCATTTTGAGATACGCGATACCAAAACCGATAAAGTCTTTAATGAACTTTTATTTGGTTTGCCCATTCCCGATAATGTTCCGCCTACTATTGTGGGTCTGTACATGTATAACAGGGAAAAAAGCACTTACAGCCAAACGCCGCTACATCTGCCAATTAAAAAGCTAAGCGGAGAATATAGAACGGTTTCAGGCGTGATTCCTGTGACTAGTGATAAGATCAGTTTTGGAATTACGGCAAATGATAAGCAATCCGGTTCCAATAATCCGAATGGCATATATGAAGCCATAATCTACCTGGATGATTTACCGCTTTCCGCTTTTGAGCTTGACAGTATCTCCTATGACGAAACCAGGTATGTAAATGCGAATGTAGATTACAAAACCCGGGCTGCCGGCGGACCATATATTCAACATCTTTCCCGTCTGCCAGGCTATCCTCAGGGAGTTTATAAAGATATCAACGGCGATGGCGTTATTCGGTTAAAGGATCAGAATGTTCATCAAATAAAAATCGTAGTCAAAGATGCAGAAGGAAATACTTCATTACTTCAATTTAAAATAAAGAAAAGTAATGCAAGCAGTAATAATAATTCTGCATATCCAGCTAACCCGAATAGAAATGAATTTCAACCAAATGTGGTAAATGTGTTCGAAAATGATCGTCTCGAAGTTTATTTGCCCCAAACAACTTTGTACGATTCGGTTGCGTTTTCCCATTCAGAAAAAAGTTCTGTCTCACCTGATAGTTATTCACCGGTTTATTCTGTTCTGTCAGGATTGATACCCGCGCAGAATTATTTTACCATCAGCATAAAAACAAATAAACCGGTTGAGAATAATCTTCAGAACAAGATTTTGATAAAAAGAAACTGGAATGGGAAAACAGAAGTTGCAAAGGCAACCAAGCACCTCGATTGGTATTGGGCCAAATTCAATTCCTTTGGAAATTTTGAATTAATAGCTGATAATGAACCACCTGTTATTGTGGCTAATTTTCACGATAATGCCAACCTTTCTCAGGCTTCGAAAATTATTATTACTCCAAAAGATAATAATGACCAGGTCAAAAACTTCCGGGCAGAACTAGATGGAAAGTGGTTGCGATTTTCTAATGATAAAGGGAAAACCTTTATTTATGAATTTGATGAAAAATGTTCAAGAGGAAAACATGAATTGAAAATTTCTGTTGAGGATGAGGCAGGAAACCGTTCAGAAAAAACCTTATATTTTACAAGATAAAAAACAAACATGATTACATTAACAGAAGGCGATAAAGCGCCGGCATTTACCACAAAGGACCAAAACGGAAATACCGTTTCCTCAAAAGATTTTCTGGGAAAAAAAGTAGTGCTTTATTTTTACCCTCAAGATGATACACCAACCTGCACAATAGAGGCGTGCAACCTTCGCGATAATTATTCTGAATTGAAAAAAGCAGGATTGGTTGTTTTGGGCGTAAGTCCGGATGATAAAAACAAACATAAAAAGTTTGAAGAAAAGTATGATCTTCCTTTTACATTACTAGAAGATCCTGAGAAAAATATTATTGACAAATACGG
>JBDTJV010000516.1:0-2965 GCA_039935675.1 Ginsengibacter sp.
TAAAGATTTTTCAGAAAGTAACAGAGCGCTGAATCCAATATCGACCCTGATATAGGGCTCAATGATAAGTGCATTACGGTATTTTACGCTATTCGGAATATTGTAACTCATGTTGCTTCCGTAAATCATATTTAAATGTACTTTAAAATTTTTATTAGTACTTAAATAGTCCTGTAAAAATAATCCCATTGTAATCAATCTGTCACTTGGCCTCCTTATCCAGCCTACATTTGTGCGCACACTGTCAGCGACCACCTGGTCAGTAGTACTTGCCGAAATTACTTGACCTTCTGCATTTTTATAAGTATAATAAAAATCATTATCGATCTTTTCTTTTGCCTGGCTAATGCCAAGGCTAAACCAGCTTTCAGCATCTTTTACCAACTGTGTAAATAGCCTTGTTTCAATTCCGGTAGCATACGCCCGGGCATCATTCTCTCCAAAATATTGAATGCTGACATTGTCAATATCGTAAGGGTCCACATCGGTCATTGATTTATAATACGCTTCTGCAGTAATTCGTAATGGACGGCTCGAATTCGATAAGTTGTAATCAAAGCCTGCCACATATTGAATGCTTTTCTGGCTTTTCAATGCAGTGTTGATTGTTCCGTCATATCTTCTCATTTCTCGATAAAAAGGTGGCTGATCATAAACGCCTGCAGATGCTTTAAAAATGATATCTTTTTCCCAATCTGGTTTGAAGCTTAATTGTGCTCTCGGGCTAATCAGAAATTCTTTGTTGAGTGAATTGTAGTTAAACCTTACTCCTGCCTGCAAGACCACTTTATTCGAAGCTTGAGACAAACGAATATTGTCCTGAAGATAGCCACTATACTTATCAACAGTGAGATTTGCATTGGATTTTAAAACATCACTAAGATTCAATTGGTTTGGGTTAAATGGTAATGAATATCCTGCACTGTCCTGGTATTCCCACTGATTTAGATGGTCATTAATTAAAGTATGATCTAATCCTGCGCCCCATTGCAAAAAATGCTTTCCCAATTCATAACTTCCTTTGTGGCTAAAATTATATACTTCTATTTGAAGGGCGTTCCGGGCATAATTTTGATAAACGCCGGCTCCCAGCGGATTGGTTATTTTTCCGAAATCAGGTTGTGTTTTATCAAAACTTCTTTCACCAAAAAGATAGGTACCTGTTATATCATAATTTTCATTTTCGTTATCGCCATAACGGCTTACCATCCATTTTAATTTTAGTTTTGTATTTACTTTTTGTAGAAGACTTATTCCGAGTAGATTACTGTTATAATTATCCATTTCCTGTCCGTTGAAAAATATATCCAGGCCAATATTTGCAGTAAAAAGAGGTGAAAAAACTGCGGTTGATTTTTGAGCTGATTCGGGGATAAAGGTAAATTTGGAAGTCGAGCTAATTCCTAATATTTCGAGATCCAGTTTTTTTGAAATATGATAAGTTATGTAGGCCTGTAGATCGGAAGCTGAAGGGATATAATCGCCTTTTGTTTCCTGGCTGCTTAGCAAATTCCGGTTCGTTTTACTTCTCACACCGAAAAGCCAGGATAGTTTTTTATTTTTAGATACACCTTCTAAGTTTAAACCCTGTTCCAAAAGACTAATATAGGCGGAACCCCCAAATGAAACAGGTTTCTTATATTGAATATCAAGTACACTGCTCATTTTATCGCCATATTTTGCCTGGAAGCCCCCTGTATAAAAGTCAACATTTTTTACCAATTCAGGATTGATAAAGCTTAATCCTTCCTGTTGCGCGTTACGAACAAGATAAGGCCTGTAAATTTCGAAATCGTTAATATAAATCAGGTTCTCATCATAATTTCCTCCCCGGACAGAATATTGAGAAGTCAGTTCATTATTGCTGCCCACAAGGTTTTTTATTAAGCCTTCTACTCCTCCTGTCGCACCCGGTAATGTCGCCGCGTTTTTAGGGTTTATTTTGATTAGCCCTGTTTCAGTTCGTTCTTTATCACTTGTTACAACGACAGTTTGCAGTGTTTTGCTGTTACGTTTAAGAATTATGTTTATATGTTCTTCTTCACCTTCTGATAATAAGAAATTTTTTTGCTGATCCAAAAAGCCTGAATGAGAAAAAATCAGGGCAAATGCTTTTTCCGCAGGAACGGCAATCCTAAAAATCCCTGAATCGCCTGTCGCAATTCCATTTTGTTTCCCGAGAATGCTGATGCTGACTCCGTTTATGGGTTTTTCGTCTTCGTCGACTACCCTTCCGGAAATATGAGCGGTATTTTTTTGAGCGATCGAAAACATGCCGGAAAATACCAGGAAAGTTAATAAGAGCAGTCTCATAAAGTGAAGATAATATTTTATAAAATAGAAGTATGAATAATTCAGCGAGGAATTTTTTTGAAAAAATAATAATTTCTTTGTTGAAATTTTTCATTCATTTCTTTTTATTATTTTTGAAGAATGCGAAATAATCCTATCCTTCCAATTCTACTTTTGTCCATACTTTTATCAAATTGTGGTACACAAACTCAAAAGACGCCAGATAAAATATCGGATAATCCGGAAAAAGTCAAAGAAGACTCTTTTCATTATTTGAGACAATATTGGCAATTAGCCGATGCAGATCACCCCACTTCCCGGGATATTTCGTTTACGAATAATGAAGGTATTTTACTTCAGTCAGGTTTGGTATTGATGAACGATTCTTCTTTACTTGAAAATCCGGCCGGAGATATGGCTTATGGTAAATACAAAGTGAATGGAAATGTGATCAATGTTACTTTTGATAATGGCCGAAAAGCGGTTTACAACATACAGCATCTTAGTAGTGATACACTGCAGGTAAAAAGAATCGAAAATAAACATACTTCTGAACTGAGTTATAGTGCAACCAGTACCAGCTGGCCTGAACTTGATAAAAACCCATTTAGTAAGCAAAACTATGCATGGAGCATTAAACCCAAAAAGGCTGAGGATAGCACTGGAATAAAAA
>JBDTJV010000517.1:0-6049 GCA_039935675.1 Ginsengibacter sp.
TCAATAAGGCAAAAATAAAAATTCGCATTATACCTTTGTTTACTGCTCTCGCCAAGACTGCTTAGCTTTAATTTGATTAGTATTAGGAAAATCTTTTTGACATAAATATTTTTCTTTCTATCCACTATTTACAAAAACAAAAATCCTCTTTATTCCCTCGTTTACTGCACTCCTTCTTCCGAATTAAAATTGCACATCAAGAAACTTTTTCTCCGCTGGGCTGACGCAGGTATCCTGCCTTTTTCTCTTCTTTAATTCTTTAGTTTTGTTCACAAGTTCAATTTTCTAATAATGCCGGATATTTCAGATGAATTAATAAAAAATTTTCATTCCCTTTTCAGAGGAAGGGAAGATGTATTTGCGATTCGCTGGGGAAAAGATGGCAAAAGCGGATATATGCCTGCTTACGATTTGAATTGGGATGAATTTTCAAAACATAAAGCAAGAGGCGGAACGTTGAAAGATTTTCAGGACAAACAGTTTTCCAGACTTACTAAAAAAAGAATTATTAATCACCTCACAGGAAAAGAAGTTATTGGACTTTATCCATTATTGACAGATAATTCTTCCTGGTTTATTGTAGCAGATTTTGATGAGTCTTTATCCAGCAAAATGAACTGGATGAAAGAATGCTTATTATTCATGGAAGCCTGTAACAGGTATCAAATACCATCCTACCTCGAACGCTCCAGAAGCGGGAAAGGCGGGCATGTTTGGATTTTCTTTGATACTAATTATCCTGCCATTAAAAGCAGAAAAATAATGCTGTATATTTTAGAAATGTCTGGTATTATCTCCCCGTTTGATAAAAACTCTAATTATGACAGGCTTTTTCCCAACCAGGATTATCATTCCGGCAAAGGTTTGGGCAATTTAATTGCGCTTCCCTTTCAGAAAAAAGCTTTGGAGAATAACAACTCCTGTTTTATCAATCCTGAAACTCAATTGCCTTTTGAAGACCAGCTAAGCTTATTGCAAAGTATAAAGAAAGTTTCTACCGAACATTTAGACGGCATCTTCCAAACCATCACTGCCACCACTCAAGAAAGTAAAATAATTTCTGAAAATATTTTGCCTGGCAAGAATGAAATTCATGTGACACTGAATAATCAGGTTTCAATTCCACGAAAACAATTAACCCCGGATACCATAAGCTTTTTAAGAGATAATCTCAACTTCATAAACTCAGATTATATTATTAAAAAGAAACTCGGCAAGAACACTTTTGGAACAGAGCCTTATTTCAAAATGCTCGAAGAAAAAGATGATCTCGTTTTATTGCCACGGGGATTTATTGGTAAGTTGCTTCGCTTTTTCAATGAAAACAAGATCATCTATCATCTTGTGGATGAGCGCAAGAAACTTACTGAAATTAATTTTAATTTTAAGGCTTCTTTGTATGAGCGTCAGCAGCAAGCTGTTGATATTACGGATAAAAAAGATATGGGCGTTATTGTAGCACCACCGGGATCTGGTAAAACGATAGTCGGATTGGGAATTATATCTCACAAAAAACAACCGGCTTTAATCATTGTCCACCGCAAACAATTGTTCGACCAATGGATAGAACGCATCCAATCATTTCTAGGAATCGCGGAACCGTTTATCGGTAAAATAGCGTCGGGCCATCAAAAAATTGGAACACACATTACTGTCGCCATGATACAAAGCCTTGCTGCTATTGATTCCGATAATAAAGTATTTAACTCATTCGGATTAATCATTGTTGATGAATGCCATCATGTTCCTGCAAAAACATTCAGAGAAGTTATTAGCCGTTTCTCATCCTATTATTTATTTGGACTAACCGCCACACCAATCAGAAAAAATAATGATGAGCGTCTTATTTTTATTCACATCGGTGATGTAATTCATCAGTTAGAATCTTCTGTCGGGAAAACTTCGCCTTCAAAAAAAGTATCGGTAATAATCAGAGAAACCAATTTTATGGTTCCGTTTGATTTTAAAACAGACCAGCCGGAGATACTTTATCAAATACTCATTCATGATTCCGAAAGAAATCGTGTAATAATTGACGATATAAAAACGGAAGTAAATGCCGGAAGGAAGGTATTGGTGCTCACGGAAAGAAAAGCTCACTTAGAAGTGTTGCGGCAATACCTTAAAAACAATTATGAAGTGATTACTATTTCCGGCGAAGATGCCGTATCAGCAAGGGGTTCAAAGTTTCAACAAATTAAAGATGGCCATTTTCAGATTTTAATTTCAACCGGGCAATTTTTTGGTGAAGGGACAGATATGGATAACCTAGATTGTTTAACATTGGCCTTTCCATTTGCTTTTGAAGGTAAATTGATACAATACATCGGAAGAGTACAACGTGCAGAAATCACTCCTATCATTTACGATTACAGGGACAAATATGTTATTTACCTGGAACAGCAATTCAGGCAAAGAAACCGGTATTATAAAAAATTATGGAACACAGGGCAATTGCAAAAATTTGATGAACTCACCCTGTTATTTAATGAGCAAACAGTAGGTCTCAATTCTGAGGATTTCACACTACCAATAAGCTGTTTGGATTTGCCGGTTGAAGTAGAAAAATTTAAAGAAGATGTGGTATGGAAACTAAGGGTTTTAAGTTATAATGAAGAGAGCGCTGAGCTAATCACAGAGATTACAGATTATCATGGCAAACCTGAAGTGAACAGTGCTGTACAAAGCTCTTTACAGTTTTTAATAATTGATAAAATTAAATTCCGGACTATTGAAACCGGTAAATTATTAAATGCAGTAGCGCTAAAAAAGATTCCAATAATTCATGAAAAATTAGAACCATTTATTACGGATGAAATTCCGAAATATTTTGAGCAACCAAAAATCACCTACAATGTAGAAAAGATACTATCCAAAACGATGAAGGTTCCATTTAATAAAATCAATTTTTTAAATGCGCGGGTGTCTTTTTCTTTATTCATAGAGGAATTTGATAGAGAGATTATATTTGAAATTGACAATCCCGATATAAGACCGGAATTTGAGGCTGTCAAAGATTATTTCAGTAAGATTCTAAAGAAAAAATCCATTGCAGTTGAAATTAAAATCCGATATAATAGTGAAGAACTGATTGCTGTATCAGCATCTTGCGATGATATTGATAAAATAAATAGCGGCATTATTGACAGCGTTCGATTTGAGTTTGTGAAAAAAAGGATACTGGCATTTAAAGGAAATTCGGATAATCCATCAATTTTAAATACCCTTGATAGTACCCTTTCGGAAGATAAAAAAGCTACAAGCCAATTATTTAAGACGGAGCAGGATTTAATTGATGATATACTTAGCGTAAAAAATTCAAAGCATTATCACCAGCTAAAATTTCTTTCTTCACAACATTTATCTTCTGTACTGAAAATGAGGTTTATCATTAATCCATTCTCATTTTTGTTTTTATTGGGTGGGGAAAAGAGATACCACATTATATGGGAAACACTCAACAGTGAAGAAGCAACCTACCTGTGGCATTTTGAAAAATCAATAGACGCACTGCGGAAAGGATTAATTGAAATAGAAGAAATTCTCAAAGAGATAAAAGTTAGCAATAAACAAAATTACCTCAGTAAAGAACACAACAATTTCAGCCGCGTCATCCACGATTATTACGATTCAAAGAGTGGGTTTATATTCTGGAAAGGAATGATTGAGGAAAAGTTGATTTGATGGGTAGAAAGTAAGTGGAATAATTACTGAAACCTTTTAACCCAAACAGTAAGGGTAAGGGAGGGGATAAAATTTTGTGTCAACGTTTATTATAAATTTACACAAATAACTATGCCTGCCAGCAAAATTGTTCAGAATATTAATGAGGGTGATATGTATTTTTCTGTTGCCGGTCATCAGGCATTCCGAGTACTATTGAATGATGATTTGCAATAAGATGATTGATGCCTAAAAACTTACTATATCAATCCGGAATTAATAAAACTTGATGGAATAATAGTTATACTCTGAGTTACACCCATTCTTTAAAGCGATAAACCGGCAAGATCGTGCTATCCATTCATCGAGGTAAGGAATTCCGCATTGTCCTTTGTTCCTTTCATGTTTTTCATCAAAGTATTGATCGCTTCTTCCGGGTTCATATCCGCCATGTGATTGCGTAAAACCCACATTCTCTGAAGCACATCTTTGTCCAGCAAAAGATCATCACGGCGTGTTGAAGAAGAAACAATATCGATAGCGGGGAATATTCTACGGTTAGATAATCTCCTGTCAAGTTGAAGCTCCATATTACCGGTTCCTTTGAACTCTTCGAAAATTACTTCGTCCATTTTACTTCCGGTATCAACAAGAGCGGTTGCTATAATAGTGAGTGAACCTCCGTTTTCAATTTTACGGGCAGCACCAAAAAATTGTTTTGGTTTCTGCATCGCATTCGCTTCCACACCACCAGATAATACTTTTCCGCTTGCGGGCGAAACGGTGTTATGAGCACGTGCCAAACGGGTAATACTATCCAATAAGATCACCACATCGTGTCCGCATTCTACCAAACGTTTTGCTTTCTGCAAAGCCATGGTACTTACTTTCACATGTTTTTCCGCAGGCTCGTCAAAAGTAGAAGCAATTACTTCTGCTTTTACGCTGCGTTCCATATCCGTTACTTCTTCGGGTCTTTCATCTACCAAAACGATCATTAAATAACATTCCGGATGATTGGCTGCAATTGCATTGGCTATTTCTTTTAGCAGCATTGTTTTCCCTGTTTTTGGCTGGGAAACAATTAATCCACGCTGGCCTTTTCCTATTGGGGTAAATAAATCTATAATTCTTGTAGAAAGATTATTCGGGGTCAAAAACAAATTCAATTTCTGAAATGGAAATAACGGGGTAAGGTAATCAAAAGGTACACGGTCACGAACTTCATCGGGGCCTTTACCATTGATGGTTTCCACTTTTAATAAAGCAAAATATTTTTCACCTTCCTTCGGAGGACGCACAGAGCCATAAACAGTATCACCGGTTTTCAATCCAAACAATTTTATTTGGGAAGGAGATACATACACATCATCCGGCGAAGAAAGATACATATAATCACTACTTCTCAAAAAACCGTATCCGTCAGGCATCATTTCCAAAACACCCTCGGCCAGGATAATGCCGTCAAATTCAATATTGAAAGTGGGTTCTTTTTTCTGGAAACTCTTTTGGTGATGTTGATGTCCATTTGTTGGAGGCATAGGAGGCATTTGCTCTTGCTCTTCTTCATCTTCGTTTTTCAACAATTCGAGCAATGCCGGCGCAATTGTTTTTGGATCAGCCAGGTGCTCTACATTGTCATCGTCGTCAATATATTCATCAAAGTCAAATTCCGGTTTCGTTGACACTTCTTCTTTAGCCTTTTTTACAGGCTTTTTCTTTTCTTCTATTTTCTTTTCTTCTATTTTCTTCGGCTTTACTTCTTTTTCAACGGCAACAGCAACTGGTTCTGCAACTTCATCTTTTGCCGGTTTTACAATTCTTTTTCTTTTAGGCTTTTCGGTGATAGCCTCTTTTTTATCGGATGGTGTCATGGATGCTTGTTTATCAAGAATTTTATAAATTAATTCCTGTTTTTCTAAATTTTTAGTATCAGTTATTTTTTGTTGCTCAGCTATATCAAGCAACTCCGGAACGAGCATATCGTTCAACTGTAAGATGTCATACATAAAGAGACGAATAGATTAATAGTCAAAAACACAAATAAGTAATGTAAAATCTGATTGTTGATATTTTTTATGGAATGGATTCTTCTGATAATACTGATGTAATCGTAGCAAAGGAATAATTAGTCAGCTTTAATCTGATGCAATATTACATTAAAATAATAAAACAATAAATTTTTTTCTTTTTTATTAACGATATGGTTTATCTACAAATTGTGCCTGCCATCCTTAATGCGTTACAATTATTATAAATCAAGGATTAGACCAAAAATTTTATGCTCTTATATTATATTTGCGCTCTCAATAAGTGCAAATGTTTAACAAAAGAATACGTATAAAAGAGGTTTTGGCAAGTGAACCGCAGGAGCAGGAATTAACCG
>JBDTJV010000518.1:0-4087 GCA_039935675.1 Ginsengibacter sp.
AAAAAAAGCAGCAGGAAATTTTAATGGATTTCAGGCTCGCTTTTTCTTCTTACGGCGAAGTGAATTGGTGTGAAGCATTGGGAACTGTTTTGGCAAACGACGAAGTAGTAAATGGCGTAAGCGAGCGTGGCGGTCATCCGGTGGAAAAAAAGAAAATGCGTCAATGGTATTTACGTATTACTGATTATGCTGAAAGATTGCTGGAAGGACTGGAAACAGTGAATTTCAGTGATGCGATGAAAGAAATGCAAAGAAACTGGATTGGGAGAAGCGAAGGGGCGGAGCTACGATTCAGCATTAACCATTCACCACTCACCATTGACGTTTACACCACCCGTCCCGACACCATCTTCGGAGTCGATTTTTTAGTACTTGCGCCGGAGCATGAATTAGTAAATCAAATTACCACTGATGCACAACGGTCATCTATAGACGAATATCTTACTTATGTAAAAAGCAGGAGCGATAGAGAACGGATGGCGGAAGTAAAACAAATCACTGGCTGTTTTACCGGCGCTTACGCAGTAAATCCTTTTGACGGAAAACAAATTCCAATCTGGATCGCAGAATATGTATTGGCTGGATATGGAACCGGCGCCATCATGGCCGTTCCTTGTGGCGATCAAAGAGATTTTGATTTTGCAACTCATTTTGAAATACCTATTACCAACATTATCGGAAGTTATTATAATGGTAATGAAGCGAATCCGACTAAAGAAGCCACTTTGGAAAATTCGGGTTTCTTAAATGGCCTGTTGATGAAAGATGCGATTGGTGTTGCCATTAATAAAATAGAAGACCTCGGAATAGGAAAACGAAAAGTTAATTATAGAATGCGTGATGCAGGATTCAGCCGGCAGCGCTATTGGGGAGAACCTTTTCCGGTTATTTGGAGTGATGGTATTGCAATACCGATGTCAGAAAAAGAACTGCCTTTGGAATTACCATTTGTAGAAAAATATGGACCGGGAAAAAATGGCGAAGGTCCGTTGTCAAATCTGACCGATTGGGTAATTACTCCAAAAGGGAAACGCGAAACTTCTACAATGCCTGGATATGCGGGAAGTAGTTGGTATTTTTTGAGGTATATGGATCCGCATAATAACGAAACTTTTGCCGATAGAAAAGCAACTGATTACTGGAACCAGGTAGATGTTTATATTGGTGGAACAGAACATGCTGTTGGGCATTTATTGTACAGCCGTATGTGGACAAAAGTTTTGTTTGATTTGGGGATGATCGGTTTCGATGAACCTTATAAGAAATTGGTGAACCAGGGGATGATAACTGGAGTTTCTGAATTCATTTATCGATATAATCCTGACAGGAATCCAGATTCAAAGTTTATGTCTGATATTATTCCATATTTTTTTATCAATGTTAATAATCTATTTGAGTCAGCAAACGCCGAAATGGTGATGGCAACAGGCGAAGGTGAAATATATTTTTCGTATGAAGCAATACCTATTGGTGAAGAAAATAATTTTAGTGCGATAAGAGTTCAAATAGGATATGTTGATTCAAATAAACTTGATGTAAATTCTTTAGCAATCAATGAAAGTAGGTACAGTAAGTCTTTTTTTGTTACCAAAGAAGGCTGTTTTTATTTTAAAGGGAAATGGTATAATAAACAAAAAGAACTTATAGAAAAGCAAGTTTTTACTACGAATTCAGCTGGCGAAAAAATGTCTAAGTCAAAACTAAATGCAATCAATCCTAACGATTTAGTTGATAAATATGGCGCCGATACTTTTCGCATGTATGAAATGTTTCTCGGTCCGGTAGAACAAAGCAAACCCTGGGATACCAAAGGAATTGAAGGCGTTCATCGTTTCTTAAAAAAATTATGGAGGTTATTTTTTGATGAGATCAAAGGACCGATTTGGACTTCGTCAGCTCCCTCTCCTTCGGAGAGGGCGGGGGGTGAGGCCTCTGCCCCAGAATTAAAAACACTTCACAAAACCATCAAAAAAATTGAAGAAGATACAGAACGATTTTCGTTCAATACAGCCGTTAGTGCTTTTATGGTATGTGTAAATGAATTGACAGATTTTAATTGCCATAAAAAAGAAATCCTGGAACCACTGTTGATTTTATTGACTCCGTATGCGCCCCACATTGCGGAGGAATTATATCATGCATTAGGAAATGAGAAAACTATTTTAGATGCGGATTATCCAAAGCTGGAAAGTAAATACCTGGTAGAATCTGAAAAAGAATACCCAATTTCTATCAATGGAAAAATGCGGACAACTATCACCCTTTCACTTGAGCTTTCGCAGGAAGAAGTAGAAATGATTGTTTTGAAAAATGAAATAGTTGAAAAATGGCTGGATGGCAAAAGCCCTAAAAAAATAATTTTTGTAAAAAATAAAATGGTGAACCTGGTAATTTGAAAAAGTGCCGATGATTAAAGTGATATTTTATAGTAAACGAACAAATACTTTGGATTTCCATTTTATTTATTTTTTGAAAAGAATTGTGGATCTGTATTCTGTAAAATCATTCTATCAACCATCCCAAATATTAACAAACTTTTTTTCCAAAAAATGAAAACCATTTTTGATAAATCAACAAGAGATGAATTGATCAAAAGGATCAATTCTCTTACTAATAAGAGCACCGCTCAATGGGGTAAAATGAATGTTTATCAAATGATAAAGCATTGTTCTTCGTGGGAAGAAATGATCCAGGAAAATAAACTGTATAAACAAGCTTTTGTGGGACGTATTTTTGGAAAGATGGCATTAAAAAGTGTATTGAAAAATGATGCCCCGCTAAGAAAAAATACGCCGACGCTTCCGGAGTTGATTATGTCGGGAGATGGTGATGTAGAAGAAGAAAAGCAGAAATGGGTATCCCGGATTAATAACTATTCGAACTATTCTACTCCCTACTTTCTTCATCCTTTCTTTGGCAAAATGACAAAAGAACAGATCGGGTTTATGGTTTATAAACATGAAGATCATCATTTGAGACAATTTGGTGCTTAGTATTTTTGATAGAAAGATCATCCTTAGAATCAACTAAAAAATTCAACTAAAAATGACTTATACAATTTACCAGGTAGATGCTTTTACGGACCAATTATTCGGAGGAAATCCCGCTGCTATCATCCCTTTGAGGGAATGGATCGATGAAAAATTAATGCAAAAAATTGCCGCGGAAAATAATCTTTCAGAAACGGCATTTTATGTACAAAAAGATGATCAATTTGAGATCAGGTGGTTTACGCCTTTATCAGAAGTGAACCTTTGCGGACATGCTACTTTAGGTTCAGCCTATGTTATTTTTAATTGTGAAGATTATAAAAAAAATGAAATTTCTTTTTTCTCACACAGAAGTGGCGAACTGAAAGTAAATAAAAACGGCGACTGGCTTGATCTCACATTTCCTGCAGATGAAGTAAAAGAATTGACGATTACTCCTGACCTTGAAAGTTGTTTTGATAAAAAACCAACAGCTGCTTTTAAAGGGAAAACAGATTATATGTTGGTTTTCGAAACTGAAAAGGAAATACAGGAAATCCAACCGAATCTTGAAAAAATTTCGAAATATGCGCGTGGTATCATCGTGACTGCAAAAGGCAATTCTGTTGATTTTGTTTCCCGGTTTTTTGCTCCGCAGGTTGGCGTGAATGAAGATCCGGTAACAGGCTCTGCACACACCACATTGATTCCTTATTGGAGTAAAAAATTGGGGAAAATTGAATTGGTGGCACAGCAACTTTCAAAAAGAGGAGGATATTTAAAATGTAAAAACCTGGATGGTAAAGTGGTGATCAGCGGCCAGGGAAAATTGTACCTGGAAGGAGAAATTTTTGTTTGAGAAAAGCTTTTTGAAATTGATTTAAAAAAATGAAGAAGAATATATTGAATCTTTGGTTACTTTTATTTTCAATCAGCGAATTTGCTAACAAAAATAAATCTCCTTTTGAGATTACGCATTGATCAATCTATACAATAATTTAATTTTTGAATTATTTCTATTTAAATGCTTCATTTTTGCGCTTAATTAAAACCCGGAGATGTGCAATGGAATTATTCTATTGATAAAACTCCTCATACAGTAATCTTTTTTTATGTTT
>JBDTJV010000519.1:0-5386 GCA_039935675.1 Ginsengibacter sp.
CATGAATGACGTACCCGATTTTCCTACTCCTCCCGGAAAAAAATCGTTGAATAAAAAAAATAATACCACAGGAGAAACTGAAAATATAACCGGGCCCGTGAAAACAAACAATCAATCTACAACGACCAACGAGATCGAAGCCTCTTCTGCAAAATCAACAAATCAACAATATGAAATCATTAAGAAAAAAACAAAAAATACAAATAAGTTTAAAAATAATTTTGGCATAACACTTTCCGCCGGGCCAGCTATTAGTGGTGTTCATTTAAACAATGCAGGAAAATTAAGTATTGTATATGGCGCCGGATTGAGTTATTCGATTTCTAAAAAATTCACAATCCGCACAGGATTTTACAAGTCCACGAAGATTTATTCCGTGGCCCCTAATGATTATCATTTCCCGAATGGAAGTGGCACTAATTACAACGATCTTCAAAGCGTAGATGCAAATTGTAATGTGGATGAAATTCCAGTCAATCTGTATTACAATTTTGGGAAAGTAAAGAATCACAATTGGTTCGTTTCAACCGGACTTTCATCTTACCTGATGAAAAAAGAATCGTATGAGTTTTATTATAAAACTACAGCAGGAGATATTTACGAAAACGATTGGTCTATTAGAAATAAGAATAAAAATATTTTTTCTGTTCTGAATCTCTCAGCCGGTTATCATCATACTTTAAATAAACAGCTTTCTATAATGGCAGAGCCGTATATAAATCTTCCTTTAAGTGGGATAGGTGCAGGCAAAGTAAAATTGAATAGTGGTGGCATCCTTTTTACTATTACAATGAAACCTTTCCGGAGAACCGGGGAATAAATATTATTTAAAAGAGGATATTGATTTGATCTAGGATTTTATCAATCTTAATTTCAGCATCTTCTTTTTTTTATATAAATAATCATCCATTTAGATTGAAGTATTCATTTGGTTTAGATCAATTCTAATGACAAGAAAATTCCTCCATGATATTTCTGTCAATTCTATACAGGTAATAATTAACCAGTTTTGCGGGCTTACTATTTTTTATGTGCTGTCCGTATATTTTTCAAAAAATGATTTTGGCGAAATAAATTGGTCATTAGCTGTGCTGCTAACAGCTTTTAGCATTCTTTCTTTTGGGATTGACCAAATAATTGTAAAAAAGATAGCGTCAGGAGAAGATCCTAAATTGATGCTCCAGGTATATTTTTCACATGTATTACTTGCCGGAGGTTTATTTTATGGCTTTTTATTAATTGCTTATCTTTTTTACCCGGAGCCTTTGCGAAATCACTATATACTTTTATTTCTCGGAATTGGTAAACTAATGATTTTTTTCTCCTCGCCTTTTAAGCAATTAGCAAATGGTTTGGAAGAATTCAGGGCATTATTTTATATGTCTGTTTGCTCTAACATTGTCAGAGGCGCCGCATTAATATTGTTTGCTTTCTTTTCTTCGCTGAATCTCACTTTGGTAATTATCATTTTTATTGCCGGTGACACTGCTGAATTATTGCTATCTGCTTTCATTACAAAAAGATTATTAAAAACTACTTTTTCGCTAACGTGGAATAAAATAATTTACCTGAATCTTTTGAAGGAATCTCTGCCACAGATAGGAGTTGTTATTTTTTCTTCGGCTATTGCCCGCTTCGATTGGATACTACTAGGCATTCTTACTTCAAACATCGCACTTGCCGAATATAGTTTTGCTTTTAAAGTTTTTGAAGTAGCCACATTGCCTTTACTTATTATTGCCCCTATTTTAATTCCGCGTTTTACGAGGCTGTTTCATTCTAATAATTATATGCAAACTGAACAGAAAATAAATGATCTTTTTGTTTTATTTCGATTTGAAATAATTATAGCTTCTTTGGTCCCTTTAATATTGAATATTTTGTGGATCCCGGTTATTGATTTCATCACTCGCGGGAAATATGGCACTGTAAATCGTTATACTATTCTCATTTTATCAGCGTGTATGCCATTTATTTATATTAATAATTTTCTTTGGACAATCAACTTCGCGAAAGGATTTCTCAAAATGATTTTCTATTTTATATTTATCACTTTCTTAATTAATGTTATTGGAGATATTGTTTTAATTCCTTCCTTTGGCGGAGAAGGCGCTGCAGTGGCTTATTTAATTGCAATAGTTGTACAATTCATTTTATTTTGGATAAATACAGATCTTCCTGATCTTAAAAAGAACAAATACCTTTTTCTTCTTTGCCCTTTTGCAGCATTGGTAAGCGGAAGCTTGTTCTCTCTGGCTTTTCATCATACATGGTTAGTATTAATTTCGTCCTTATGTTTCTTCTTTCTTATATTATTTGTCGGAAGGATTCTTCGCCGAAGTGACTGGGCAATTTTCAGAAGAATTGCGGGTATTTGAATAGCAACCCGGAACATAAAAACCTGCGTTTTGAAATTCAAGGCATAAAAAAAATAGTAATCGTCGTTATTTATTCGTTTACTATCGCTGATATACTTCAAAGAACTATCTGTTCAATTTACAAAATGATTTCAGGTATTTAGATAGCAACCGAAGCCTAAAAATATTCGTTTAGAATTAAAATCGGATATCTAAGCAAATTTTCAATTTAAATTCTAAATCTTCAACAAGTTGCCAGGTAAAACGTATTCTGTCAATATTCAGAATGCATTTAAAACTATTGACTGGAAGCTATTAATGTTTCTGTTACTTTTTTTAAATGTAAAGCTGGTTGTAAAACTAGCCGCAATTGTATTGATTTATTTATTGAAGTTCAATTTCAAATTTGGTTTTCACCTTAAAAAATCACGGCTTCCGCTTTTTTATTTAATCGTAACCGGAATTGGGATACTTAATTGGATTATCACTGCCGGATTTAATAATGTTAATTATAGTGTTGCTTTTATTACCGGAATTTGTTTTTGGCTTTTGAGCATACTTGCAGTTCATCAGATAAAATTATCGGTTGAACAAAATACAACTGCTGTTATTCATCAAACGATTCTTGTTTTTTTTGTTATTAATGCTATCGTTTCCCTATCGGTTTTTTTAATAATTGTTTTCAAAACCGGCGCTATTAATCCATATCTGTACCAGGGTGAATATCAAAAATATTTTATGAGTACAGGCGATTACATAAAAGGAATTTCATTTGATACATCTACTACCAACGCGGTATTGAATGCATTTGGAGTTGTTTATTTCCTTAAGCGAAAGAATGCATTGATGCTTATGCTTTGCATGATAATTTTATTGCTGACAGCCAGTAATACTACCAACCTTTTTTTGTGCGGAACCCTGATATTCCTCTTTATTTTTCAAAGTGACAGAGATGAAAAAAGCCTAATCACCATTTGCTTTTTGTTGGGTGTAATATTCCTTGCAAAAGTTTCTCCACAGAATAATCATTATGTGAACAAAAGCCTTGCTAGTATTTTTCATATTAAAGGTGAAACTCCTGTTAAAAATAAAATTCTTTTACCAATAAGTAAAGAACCAGATAGTGCTTTAACTGCGGAAGAACGAAAAGAAAAAGTGGCAATTTTATATCTTGATAGCTTATACAATTTGAGAAAGGAAAAGCAAAAACCAATAACCACCCAAACTGTATCCTTTGTTATTCCCACGCCTGATATTAATGCCGCGCCTTTTCAACATAAATCAATAGCAACACTAGTTGATGATGACATGTTGCAATTCATACATACTCATTCTACCAAATTACCGATGTCATCTTATCCTGATTTTCAGCCAAAGCTCCCTGGTAAAATAATTGCCTGGGAGCAAATATCTAATTATTTCAGGCACCATCCCTTTAAAATAATTACGGGATTGGGAACCGGGAAGTTTTCATCCAAATTAGCCTTTAGAACTACAGGACTGAACATAGCAGGAGGTTATCCGGCAAAATTCATTTACATGGATGACGCATTTATCTCTAACCATCTTGACCTGTACTTATATTATTTCACCAGGGAGGATGGGGCACATTCGATTATTAATAATTCTGATTCAGTTTATGACCAACTTTTAAGTGAGTATGGCTTACTAGGTTTATCTGCATTTTTTATTTTCTATACAGGTTTTTTTATAAAGAAGGTTAAACAACTCACTTACGGAGTTCCATTGCTTTTTTTGTTGATGGGAATATTTTTCGTGGGTTACTGGTTTGAGCAGCTGTCCATTGTGATTGTTTTTGAATTGCTGCTATTTCTAAACATGAAGGAGGAGGTGAAAAAATGATGAAAGAAACTAAAGCAAAAGTAACCATTCTGATGCCTGCCTACAATGCAGAAAAATATATTGCGGAAGCAATAGAATCTGTATTGCAACAGAGTTTTAATGATTTTAAATTACTTATTGTAAATGATGGTTCCACAGATAATACAGAACAAATTATACGCTCATTTACAGATGAAAGGATTATTCTAATCAATCAACCGCATCGTGGAATTGCATCGGCTTTAAACAAAGGATTATCAAAAGCTAATTCTGATTATATCGCCAGGTTTGACGCAGATGACATTTGTTTCTCCACAAGACTGCAGGAACAGGTTATCTTTTTAGATACCCATTCAGATTATGTATTAGTGGGAAGTGATGCGGAATATATTTCAGAAGAAGGCGAATATCTTTTTTCTTTCAAATGCATTGGCCATACTAATGAGGAGATCATTCAAAAAATCTATTCGTATTGTCCATTTATTCATTCATCCGTTATGTACCGTAAATATCCTATAATAAAGGCAGGTGGTTATTCTTTACATGCGCACAATTTTGAAGATTATTTTTTATGGATGCAGATAAAAAAATATGGAAAGTTTTATAACCTGCCCTCACAATTAATCAAAGTGCGTTTCAATCCCGCTTCAGTAACGATTGATGAGAGATGGCGGGGACGTTTTTTCCGTCAAATGAAGAGGGATATTATTTCTAAGGGTTCAATTTCTGAAGAAGAGGGAGCCGGATTATTGGCTATTATAAAAAGCCAGGATATCCATAAAATTAAGGAAGGATCCTATTATGCTTTGTGTGGCAAAAAGTTTTTATTAAATAATCACCAACCTAAAAAAGCGAGACCCTTTTTTTCAAAAGCAATCAACAGCTATCCTTATCGATTAGATAATTATGCACTTTACTTACTCAGTTTTTTTCCAGGATTTTTTATTAATTGGCTATATCAGAAAAAAATCAAAAAAAATTTGTAATCATGAGAGTAGCCTTCATCGCACGATCTTCATTGCATTCGGCCAAAGGTGGCGACACCATTCAGATAATACAAACAGCCCGGCATTTAGAACTATTAAATATTAAGGTTGACATCAGGTTAACGGACGAAAAGATAAATTATCAACAATACGATCTTTTACATTTTTTTAATCTCATTCGGCCTTCAGATATTTTACCTC
>JBDTJV010000520.1:0-8651 GCA_039935675.1 Ginsengibacter sp.
GAATGTTATAATGACTGTGTGAAAGGTTGGGATCAATATGTAAAAGGAAGTTTGTTAGAACTTATAACTAAAGGTAAAGGACAACCCTCTTAAATCGCTGAGAATATCAATTTTATAAAAGCAATTAAAAATAAAAATCCTGGCAAACTTAATTTTTGGAAACCATTCTGCCGTTAGAGTTTCCCGGTTGGAAAGAGACAGAATTCGTAAATTCTATTGTGATGTTCTGGGCTGTACAATCATGAAAGAATTTGATGAAAAGAATGACATTCGAATAGGAGATGACTTCTACATCGCATTTCTCTACGGAACTGGCGACGGTCGAGGAGCTGATAAAGGCGTGAACTATGCTTCGGAAGATGTCCTCAGTGATGATGACTTTTTGAAAGCGATATTTCTGGAACTGAAGGCGGATAGCGTCGAAGAAATGAAACAGAAAATTGTAGCCTTCGGTGTAAAAGTGCTCAATGTACCGGACCCTCACCTCTACTTTCAGGCTCCGGGCGGCCAGGTGTTTCGTTTAGTAGGAATTAATGAAGACTTATCTAAATATCAGCGGGGCTGAATAACAAATAATATTTAAAAAATCAACACAAGTGGAAAAGCAAAATTATTATTGCAGTATCACTGCAAAGATCTCAGCACGTGATACATTCAAATGTATTTGTAAAGTAACTGAATGGTGGAGCAAAAACATTGAAGGCAAATCAAAAAAACTAAATGATGTTTTTACTTATTATTCGAGAGAAAGCCGGGTAACTTTTAAAATCACTGAATGCATTCCCGACAAGAAAATTGTTTGGCATGTTACTGACGGCTATTTGCCTTCATTTAAAGACAAATCCGAACGGAAAAACACGAATGTAGTTTTTGAAATTATAGAGAACGGAAATTCAACACAAATCAATTTTACGCATATCGGGTTGGTTCCCGAAATAGAATGTTACAAAGCTTGTGTTATAGGGTGGAACCAATATTTTAAAGACAGCTTATTAAAATTACTGACTACCGGAAAAGGAGAACCTGCCCAAATCAAATTCTGGGAAACATTGAATTCAAACTGAAAATATTGAATAAATAAAAAATTATAAATCGTGAAAAAAGCAATCACGGCACTTACTTCAACGGCATTTATTTTATTATTAAATGCTTTGGGCAACGCACATCAAAGCAACAATTAATTAACAAAATCAAAAACAAAAAACAAAATGAACCATCGGGATTTTACTACTACCATTGTGGTAGAGCAATCACCATCCGAAGTCTATAAAGCCATAAATAACTCCGGTGCCTGGTGGAATGATGATATTGAAGGCAATACTGACAAACTCAATAATGAGTGGAACTATTATTTTGAAGACAACCATCGCTGCAAATTGAAAACAATTGAAATGATTCCCAACAAAAAAGTAGTTTGGTTGGTTGAGGAAAACTATTTTAAATTCACGAAAGATTCAAGTGAATGGACCGGGAATAAAATTACTTTTGAAATTTCCAGACAAGGTGACAAAACGCAATTGGTTTTCACTCAAATTGGATTAGTATCAACCTATGAGTGTTACAATGTGTGCCGTGATGCATGGACAGGATTTATTCAAAAGAGTTTACAAAGTTTAATAACTACTGGTAAAGGGCAACTCAAATGGTATGAACCGTCTTAACTTCGGGAATATTACAAAACTTAATTTGCTGAAAATTCTTATCATTTTTAAAATAACGATTAACAATCATGGCTAAGGTATTTGTTGGAAACGCTTCGGCAATCACAGTTCCACGGCAAGACCGGGACAGCATTCGCAGATTTTATTGTGATGTGCTTGGTGGCAAAATGGTGAAGGAAGACAATGAAAAAGACATTTTTCGCCTGGAAGAAGAATTCTATATTTTGTTTCGTTATGCGGATGTCCCTGATGAGAGTGAATTCTTGCGGTCGCCCAGGGCGCTCTGGCTGCAACTTAAGTCGGACAACGTGGAAGAAATGACGCAGAAAATTCTTGATTCCGGTGCCAGAAGGCTTGATGTACCATCCGGGCTGCCCGACTCGGTACTTTATCTCTATTTCCAGGCGCCTGGAGGACAAATGTTCCAACTCCTTCCAATCAACGAGAACCAGTCATATTACAAAGAAGCCGGCGATGGCCTGAACGAAGCAACACAACAGGACGCCGAAGCCCTCAAAGAGCAAGCCTTGAGTGGGTTGGCATCAAAGCATCACCAGAAGAAATCTACGGAATTAATTGAGAATTGAAGCGCTGTGCAAAGGTCAGAGAAGCCACGCTGAAGTGGAATTGAAATGATGAAAACACCGGCTATTTGGCATTCATAGCCGACACTGAGGGAAACAATATCGGGCTACATTCAAATAAATAATTTAATAAAATAAAAATGAAAACGGTTGTAATTGGAGAAGGCGTTGGAGAAGATCATGGAAGTTTATCCAAGGCATAAAATTGTTAAGGATAAATATATCAATAAAGGTGTTATCAGGTTGATACCGGGTTTTATTTTAGTATACTAATTTATCCTTAATAAATTCTTTTTTTTATCATGTATCTCTTTAAGCAGCAGTTTCTTTTTTGGAAGCGATATATTTACAGAGGCATAGTTAAATTTATGAATGCCCTACCGAAAGTTTAATTTGTCTGACTATTAAATATATTTAATGCATGATATTTGAATTCGTATCCAGCCGTGATTTCAATTTTATTGAAAAGCTTGCCGAGTCTATGGGAGTTAAACCCGGGAATAACTGCATCCGCTTACCGGAAAATATTGGTAACGGATTTTTCAAAATGGTACAACTGGGGTCCGGGTTTCTGGTGATGCTTCATCGTTTTAGGTTAAAGGAAGAATTAATCATAAAGCGTCAGTCTTCTCCAAATGCCCCAAAGTTGGTAACTATCGCTTTTTATCTATTTGATAAGCCAATTGTGTATTTAAAGAATCCGGATGCTGCTGGAATAAACTTGTCCTCCGTTCATATAACCTCCACTAATATAGAACTCGAGACAAATTTTCCACCTGGTAAGAATATTCACTCCACAGTTATTATTTTACCCGCAGAACTATTATTGGAATTTGTAAAAACAAAAAAGGAAAGTTTAATATTAAAGGCAATTGCTTCAGATGAATATCGCTTTTGGTTTGATACAACTATGACACTGGAAATTCAGAATATTTTAAAACAAATTGATAATGCTGATGAAGAAGAATTTTTAAATAGCTTTTTTTATAAAATAAAAGCACAGGAATTAATCTATCTTTTGTTTAAAGAACTTTTGAAACAGGAAAGTGGAGTTTATCACTCTATTGATAAAGGGGACATCCAAAAAATATATTTTGTTAAAGAAACGGTGCTTGCAAATTTAGCCATGCCGCCGATCCTTGGTTGCCTGGCAAAAATGATATGTGTAAGTGAATCAAAATTGAAGCAGCTTTTCCGACAGGTATTTGGCAAAAGCATTTATAATTATTATCAAACGGCAAGGATGAATGAAGCGGCTAATTTACTTAAACATTTATCGGTTTCTGAAACAGGGTATGAGCTGGGCTTTGTAAGCATGAGTCATTTCTCCAAAGTATTTGAAAAATTTCATGGTATTACTCCAAAGAAGTTTAAAATCTCGCGTAACAACCAGGTTTGTGCAGCTATTGATTAAATACCGGAATGCACTATTCTTTTGTCGTTTCAGACAATTATGTTTTCAGGCTGTCAGGTATTTTTACAACGGGTGAACATAAAGTAAAATTAAATTATTACCCGCGACAATAAGACAGTTTTAACCGGGGATAGTGTTATATATAAAACTTTTCGTCCTTATATAATAAATATAATCATGAATCAGGAAGAAGTAACCACCAACCAGTTATCAATAGCAACAATTTTTTATCGTACGCAGGCTTTGGTACGCGAACTTGAAAAATCCAATAATAAAGATTTCAATTTTATAATCAGCCGATTGTTGAACAGTGTTATCCGGCCCTTAAGAAATATTTTACCCCAAAAAGCAAATGATGCAAATAAGAACAATACAACAGAAGAAAATTTTTTGCATTTTGAACCTGGTGAAAAAATACAATTTGTTGTTGATGATAAATTGTGGAATCTGGCACAGAATATTACAGCTTTAATGGTATTTCATCCCGAAAAACCAGAACTCGTTGAAGCAACCGCTACGCTGCAACATCTTGTCATAAATATTGCTGATAATACTGTTGCGGCAGAACGATTAACAACTCTGAAAACCCTGCAAATTTTACTTGAGCAGAGAATTCAAACCAACCACAACGGCCCGTATCTCGTAACCAATGTTATGGATTTATATGATGACCTTGGGCAAAAATTAATTTCATTTCCACAGATGGCATTGTGCCGATGCGGAGGTTCTTCGATAAAACCTTTTTGCGATGGAACGCATGCGGCCAATGGTTTTACGGATAATAAGGATGATAAGCGCGTTGAAGATAAACGTGAAACTTATATTGGTGAGCAAGTAACCATCTTTGATAATCGCGGCATTTGCCAGCATTCCGGATTTTGTACCGACAGTATCGCCACCGTTTTTCGGTTAGGTCAAGAGCCTTTTATCACGCCAAGCGGCGGACGCATGGATGAAATTATCAGAGTTGTAAGAAACTGTCCTTCAGGCGCATTAAGCTTTGCAATTGATAATGTTGAGGAGCGTAATCAAGTCGATTATCATTATAGCCGCCAACCTAAAGTAGAAGTTACAAAAGATGGCCCTTACCGGATTACAGGGGCTATAAAACTTGTGGATGAAAATCAAACCGATGTAAAGCGAAATGAAGGTGCTTCAGTCGAGCACTATGCCTTGTGCCGTTGCGGTAAATCACAGAATAAACCTTTCTGCAGCGGTATGCATTGGTATGTTGACTTTCATGATCCGGTTAAAAATGAAACTGATGAAACAACCATTTTTGAATGGGCAGGCGGTTATCCTGCCATGCTTCGCATGACCAGGTTATTTTATGAAAAATATATTCCGCAGGATGATTTATTAGCGCCGGTTTTTGCAACAATGTCTCACGATCACCCCGAACGTGTTGCTAAATGGTTGTCGGAAGTTTTTTGCGGGCCACCGGATTATAGTAAAGAATATGGCGGCTATAAAAGGATGTTGGCTCAGCATATCAATAAACAGCTTACTGAAGAACAGCGTGCACGCTGGGTAATGTTGCTATCAAAATCTGCAAAAGAATCAAAGTTGCCTAATGACGCCGAGTTTCGTTCTGTTTTTGGAAGTTATATTGAATGGGGCTCAAGGCTTGCAGTTGAAAATTCTCAAACCAATTCAAAACCTCCTGAAAACATGCCAATGCCACATTGGGACTGGCATACGGCAGCCGGTGCGCCGGGCAGCCGGATTTCCGCTTTGCAGCCTGAAGAAAAAGAAAAGGAAGCAGAAATTATTTACCCAAAAGTGGATGAGGCGGTAGGTTTTGAAAAACATATCCGGCAATTGTTCCGAAAAAAAGACAGGCAGTCTATGAGTTTTGCTTTCGACTTGTGGAAGTATGAAGATGTGAAAAAATATGCCGAAGAAATTTTAAACCGTTTGCAAAACGGTTCAATGCCTTGTGATGGCGCGTGGGAAAAAGAGAAACTCGATCTGTTTAGTAAATGGCATAATAGTGGAATGGCGAGTTAAAAAGATCTTATCAGTTTCATAGGAGGCAGCAAATGGAGTAAATACATTTTATTATTATGCAGCTCATTTATTGGATTGTAAGAAGTAATGTTGATTTTTGTAACAAATGCAACGGATAGTTGCAAAAGGGCTTTATGCTCTATTAATTTCAAAATGCGAGATGTTGAATTAATATCGGGCAATGATTTGTACTTCTGGCCAGCGCTTTTTTTTCATTACAAAAGCTATCTGGGATAGAATTAATAAGAATTTAAAACAACACATACAAAGTTATTTACAACGATAATGTTGATTACAAATGAACGAAATTGAAGAGTTTAATACACACAAATAATAAATTAGTCTCAATATGTTTAGAAAAATATATTTAATATTTCTTTTCTTATGCGCTGCCATCTTAGTAGATGCACAAATAAATAAGTCATTGCTCGAAGTCTTCAAAAAATTTCAGGAAGGATACACAAAGAGGGATACATCATCTGTTGAAAAATTCGTCGATGAGTTTTGTACAAAAGATATCCAAATAATTGGGACTGGTGATGAGGAGTGGCTTCAGAGTTCGACTTCCGCAAAAGTCCTATTTAAGAATGACTGGCTTTATTGGTTTGCGTTAGCGATTGATACTTCATCTTTAAACATTATTCAATCCGGTAAAGTTGCCTTTTTTAGAGTTAAAGGAATTGCATCAATTTCATTTCCGAATAAAGACGTTGCTTATGAATTTGCATACACCAGGCTACAGCAGCTAATTGCTTTAGAAAAAACAAACAAATCCAAATTACTTTCTTATTCCAGCGAGGCTTCTAATTTGATACAACAGATAGAATCGGGCAGCTTAGAAATTAGATATTCAATCCGCATTTCAGGTGGCCTTGTTAAATACTCAGATAAATGGAAATTTCAGCAAATAGTTTATTCATTTCCTTATCCACTCATGAGAGAATAGTTGCCGATGGTATTTGAAAAAAAAGAAAGCCTTGCGATGGGGTGATAAGCCACGATAAACTTGATCTTTTTGACAAGTGGCAAAACAGTGAATGCATTATGTGAATTATAGAAAACAGAAACAAGAAACTTGCTACAAGCTGAAAAAGAAACTTGAAAATTTCAATACAATTCATTTATTAGATCGTGGAAAAATCAGTACCACATTCACTTTAAGTATTCAAAATAAACTAGGACAAAAGGTAAAAGAATATTTTCATTAAAAAAATATAAATTATTATACAAAATCAAAAATTTATGCAATAAAAAAATTTGCAGAAAAGGGATTGTATGGGTTGATAGAATATCTTGGCACTATTATAACACCAAAGAAGAAATTGATACTTTTACGAAAGCTGCAATAAAAATATAAAAACCAAGTCGACATTTTATTTCATTTTTATTATCGCCCAAAAGCTGATTGCTGACTAAAAATGAGAAACCTCTTTGCTCACTCACCCATTGCATGCAACACTATAAAAAATAAGGCAAACCGGTAAATGTACACGATAAGTAAAATAACTGACGCGCTTAGTAGAATTGATTTAGATGTTGTCCAAAACCAGCCTTGTTTATAAACTTTTTTTAATGATACAAACAGGTACCAGAAATTACCGGTTAAAAGCATTATCTCCAGGAATATTTCACTGTTTAAGATATTTATCTGACCGTGAAAAAATGATACCAGGAATTGCAAGGTTATAGCCAAAACCGGTAAAGCCAAAAGGAATATGATGAAGAAAGAAAAAAAATGAAAGGCAAAAGTGAGGTTTTCAATAAAAGGTACTTTTTTAAAAATAAATAAGAGTTGAAGAATGAGAGCGAATGGCGGAATCATAATCACTAAATATTCTTGCTGTTCAAAATGCATCGAAGTGTTAAAGATGGCTTCAAATACATCGTGCTTAATATTGAGCTGACTGATTTTTACAGAAATAAAATGCTTAAAAAAACCTTGTGATTCGTAAGCTTCAAGTGTGTAATGGAACAGGCCTTTTGATTTTAAAACGAATAACAAAAAATTAAGAAATACGAAAAGAACAATGGGTTTTACGTATTGATTTTGTTCAGCCGAGAATGTTTTAAGCGTTAAGGTGCCGGGTTTAAAAATTAAAACGGGGATTGTTTTAAAAAATTTCGAATCGAAATGTAAAAGATCATGGAGAGCCTCGTGGGCAAATCTCTTAATAGTATTTTTTGAATTTTCGTCGATAAAATTAGGGGTATTATCTCCGGACATAATAAGTTCTTTACAGTTAATTTCTTCTCAATATTAAAACAAAATTTTAAATTGTTTGAAAAGGGCAAAAACTATCTGGAGGCATTTGATCATGCGATTGACATGCTTCTCTATATTTTGCAAGCACTTAGTAAATTTTCTAATCATAAAATACGAATGATAACCTACTGCACATCATTTGTACAACATCGTATTTCTATTTACCGATTGCTTTTGCCCACTTTCTTGGGTCAAAATAAATTCTCACATTTAATAATTTTCCCTTTTGGGTTTCAATCCAATCAACCTCATCCCAGGTTACAATGGCTCCCGAAGGAGAAGTAACGTTCAAAGTATAGATGGTGCAAACATTGTTTTCACCTGTAAACTGTTTAAGAATTTTGTAGGTCTTTTGTAGTTGTCCCCATCTTTGCATTCCTTCAATAAACTCTTTTGAACCGTTTGCTTTAAAAAAGGGTCCGTTAAAGGTTATGTCTTCATTTATGATATCGGCTAATCCATCTCCCTTTAGATTGAAAATGCTGTCATAGAATTCATTTACTACTTCTAAGGTTGTCATGTTTTTTGTTATTATGTTTATGATGGTGTGCTATTCTTAGAACGATTGCATCATATGAAAGTGGACATTTTTTAAAATATTTTATTGGAAGGTTTTTTCAAAAGCCCAAATATATTTGTCCTATAATTGTTTTCTGCGATTTCTAAAAAACAAATTTAATACGCCATACTGATCTTCAGCTCAAAATGAAAATTAAATA